>NZ_JAUORW010000039.1:0-4418 GCF_030548245.1 Psychrosphaera sp. 1_MG-2023 | reverse complement strand
TCGGCTTTGGCATCCTGCGTCGCTCTACCTCCTAAATCCATTTAGTCGTAGTGCCCCTAACCAACAAAAGGAATGACGGAGTTAGGCAGTGATGAGATCACAATAAGAGAGCCTCTATATGTGTTTGCCGTAAACAATTTTAACGGCCACAATGACATTGCGAAGTAGATTATTTTGCTGATTGACGAATACAATTAGCTGCCTAACAGCAGCTAAAAAAGATCCTATTGTCTATTTGACGGAAGAAGGTTCATATGTGTTAGTTTTGCCTACTGCCAATTGAGTTTTAATTCTTTATGGCTTTGAGCACAATCCTTAAGATAAAGGTTAATTAAATTTTGGTAAGGAACACCGTTTTGATCTGATAATTGCTTGAAGTATTCAATTACATCTTGATCTAAACGGATAGTTATCTGCTTTTTAAGTTTTTTCACATACGGATTAGGTACGGAATTAGAAAAATCATATTGATCACGCATATCGACACTCCTCGTATTGCTTTCGTTCATATTTATCTGCTTTTCTAGCAGAGATGATACGAATATTATCATCTGGCTCTCGATAACAATGACATACGACTAAAGTTTTAAAGTCATTACTTTGACCGAGAATAATAAAACGCTCTTCGCCGAAAGAGCTATCGGGATCAGGTATTAAACGAGCGTAAGAATCAAAGAAAACAGTTTGAGCCTCTTCGAAACTCACACCATGCTTTTTGATATTAGTGCTGGCTTTTTTTAGGATCCCATTCAAAATTAATATCACTCATAAATTACAGTGTAGTTATATCGCAATTATAATGCAAGGTAAGAAGTAAAACTAACGCCGCGGTAAGCTGCGGCTATGTAGTTGATTGTGTTGTGGCAGCGTAGCGACCGCCACATAAACAAGCGACGTAATAGACGTCAGCTTGACCGCCTTGTTAAATTTTTTACTCAATAACAGTTGGCGGCAAGTAAATAGTAAACTCATTGATAGGCTCGATTAAGACGCTATACGGTGAATTTTGCTCTGATTCCTTTACAATTCCCAGAGTAGATAGAAGCTTGAAACTAGCTGACACAAGCTTGGCTGGCTTGACCTCTAGCTCCTTGTGCCAAACTCGATAGGTACCTAGTTTGTTGTCTCTTCTATAATAAAAGCCAGCCAAAGGGAGAGTTAGGTAGACCAACGCTGACTCAACATCGGGAAAACCTGGAAAATCAAATCTATCCGAGTTAGATTGAACCAACTCTACCGAAGCGGCCGCCCAATCAGATGCCGTTTCCATAAGGTACTTATCGTATAAACCACTAGTTTCATTAAGCACACAGTCGAAACTAACTTTTCCGGAGTGCCACGGAAGATTCCATAAATATCTAGGAACTGCGAGCGTCCACGAGTCCAGCGTTGTACCAAGAAACCAAACGCAACGCTCAGCCGTTTTTCTATCGATAATATATATACGATAGTTGGTTTGCCCCATCATAAATTTGGGGAACGGAAACACTGCTGATGTAAAGTCTACATCAATAAACGGAACTACGGATATAAGCCCCATTTCCTGACCATCCACTTCGACTGTATCTAGCTGAAAGCGATCTGGAAATATATCTTTAAATCTCTCCGCCGGAACAGCGTAAGTGATAATTGCAAAATGCTTCAAACCACATAAAACATCTATCCCGCTTGGCTTGGGCCTCTCTATTAAATAATCATCTAGTTTCCGTGATTCTTGCACGATACATCCTTGAAATTTAACGCCACATTAAGCGGAAAATTATAGTTGGCTAAAATGTTTGAGGAACGAAAAACAGCCAACTGTAAATTTGATCTTCACCCGATAAAGTGGACACCGTCCACGTTTCAATTTACTGCCAATTCAAACTCGGCAGGTGATTTATATCCTAAACTCGAATGCAATCTCTGTCTATTGTAAAAGTAATTTAGGTAACCCTTTAATTTTGAATGTAATTTATTGCTGCTATCAAACGTATTCCCTCGAATTAAGTCTGCTTTTAGTGAATGAAAGAAGGACTCGACTTCAGCATTGTCGGTACAGCATCCTGGCCTATTCATACTGGCTTTGATGTTATGATTTACTAAATACTTTTGTACGACGTGGGCGCGGTATTCTGCGCCTCGGTCAGTGTGAAATAACACACTGTCTGTTGGCTGTCGTTTCTTTATTGCTAATCTGAGCGCCTTTAGCGTAAGCTCAGTTGTCTTGTTTTTACCAAACGCCCAACCTATTATTCGACGTGAATACAAGTCGATGACCACAGCAAGATAGTGCCAACGAGCACCGACTTTTAAGTAAGTCACATCACCTGACCACTGTTGATTAATTGCCGTTGGCTTTTCAATATCTTTACGTTTATTTTCTATTTCTTTGTAGAAGAATTTAACTTTCGCAGGTTTGCTGTAAGTCTTTAACGCTCTTGCTCTTAACCCGTTTTCACGCATTAAGCGCGCAACACGTTTTTCACTGGTTTTAACACCTTGTTTTTTAAGCGCCTGAAATACTCTGGGACTACCATAGGTTTGATGGCTCGCATTAAAAGTATATTCAATCTTCAACAATAAATCCGCATCCGAAATATCTCGAGCTGATACAGGTCGATTTATCCAAGCATAATAACCACTGCGTGAGACGTTAAGCCATGAGCATAGGTATTTGACGCCTAAGGCTTGTCCGAACTTTTGGATGAATCCAAATCGTTCTGATGTACTTCCGCCAGATACCGTTGCCACTTTTTTAGCAGGTCGTTCTCCTGCCTAAGACGCTCGTTTTCTTTCTTGAGCTTTTGGATATTATCCAATTCTTTTTTTGTTGGGAGTTTACTCATTATTTCGTCGTTGCCTTGATAGCGCGGCGTCTTTTTAAACTTACCTTCTCGATATTCTTTTCGCCAACGACTAAGCATTAACGGATGAATATCTAGCGCCTCTGCAACGTCCTTTGACATGACATCGTCTCGTAAGCTTAGTTCGACTGCTTTGATTTTGAAATTAACGGGGTAAAACCATGTCTTTCTAGGCTGGGTATATTTAGGCATTTTAGCCTCCTCAAAGTGATGAGGAGGTGTCCACTAAAACGGGTGAAGAGCAATTTTCCGTTTGAATGCCTTGTTATAAGGCCGCTACCACCACTTAAGTTGGTACTCTTTTTTACGCGATTCAATATAAGGCCATGCAGTCAATATACTGTCATGAGTGTAATAAATACCAATCAAATCCTCAGGCTTTAACTTTTTTTCAGGCACGCCTACCAGTTTTTTTGATGAAACAAAATATACAAGAATTTCATCTGGTGGCCCTTTGTACTGCTCGAAAATATGTTCTAAAGTTTGATTTGCCTCTTTAAGCGTTAACCCTGATAAATTATCACAAATCACATACATGACATCAGATGATTCGTAACCTGAGACAACTTGATCACATTTATCCTCTGCTGAAACACAAAATGAAAACATTGCAAATATCAAAGTTAATGCACGATACATAATGGCCTTATAACGCCCGCTTAACAGGCGCAAAAAGCTTGGCTAAAATTAGGAACGAAGTGACGCAAGCCAAGCTTTTTTGCGTCCTTTGTTGAAGCGTTTGTTATGTGCCGATTACTTTAAACCTAGATTTTTCTTTAAACTATTAATAGATAATGCTGGTTTTGTCCGATGTAACATTGCGTGGCAATTAGGACAAACAGGCCTTAAATCTTTTATAGGATCAATTTTATACTCTTTACCTATTTGAGCTAAATCGACAACATGATGAACATGAATAAACCCTGTTCCTATTGAGCCATAAGTTTTTTCGAAATTGAAGTCACATACAAAACAAGAAACGCCGTAATACTCAATACATAAATTTCTAGCTTCACGGCTTCTTTCGTATGTATTAACTGTTATTTGTTTTTTAGCACCTTCGAAAATAGTTTCGTCAACGACCTCATCAGGAAATATATGTTCATCTATGTTAATAGAAAATTCTTGAATTAGGTCTTCAATAAGTTTTTGAGTTTGTACCTGTCGGCTATGACCAAGAGAGTTATAATAAGTTACGTGCTCTGACACTAGACGAAGGGATTTTGTAAAAGCAGCCAAGCCAAAATCGTGATGAATTTGGCGAAGGAAATATTCTGTACCTGCCAAGTTCATTGTTCTTTTGTAAACAAAGCCTTCCATTAAATATTTAAAGTTTTGTATGTAGTCTTGAGTAGAGCCTTTTCCCATCCAATTATTATCAATAGATATTTTTATCGCTTCGCCACGGGATAGTTCACTAAAATGCACTTTTTTTGCAAGTTCATAAACTTTTTTAATTGATTCTAACTCAATTTTCACTAAGGTTCCTTTAGGCACATAACGAGCCTGTAGATTAACTCGTTTATCTATTAATTTTTATGGCATAAACGTTATCTGAGTTTTATTGAGCTT
>NZ_JAUORW010000038.1:0-7096 GCF_030548245.1 Psychrosphaera sp. 1_MG-2023 | reverse complement strand
GCGATACAAAACGGGTGACAAAAATGTGTACGAGGGATTGGATATGCCTGACCTAATCTTTTTCCGAAATGGTATAAAACCGATAACGCAGCTTAAGACCACTTGTCAGAACACCGCCATTGTCGGTCGGTATATAAAGTAAATCCCCGCCAATTGTCCAATCTTGGTTAACATCATACTCAGCTCCAACAAATGGACTCACTCCTAATGTCACAATACCATCTATATTGGTTGCCAAATTTCGACCATAACCCGTCGCCGCGGCAATTGACACGCCATAACTAATCTCAATATTGGAGTCAAAAAATGGCATTTGGTTATACCAAATTTGATACCCCAACAAATAACTACGCTTGTTGTAACTATTAATAAATGTGCTTATAAACCACCTATTATAAAAAATAGATGTAATTTTATTGTTTTCATTAGTCGCGTTATCGTTTGTCCTATCTACATGATAAGTATCCAAACCTAACCACAATGCGACGTGTTGGTTTTGAGCTGCATTTGTCGACCAACTATTCAATGTAATGATAATGAAAATAATTGGTCTTAAAAATTGGCTTAACTCGTTATTTTTATTCATAATGAGTTTGAACATCCAATAATAATAATTAGTAATCGTACTCAATCATAAAGGGAATGAAGATGGACTCATCTCAGTTTACACCAGTACATTGGTTAAACCATTGGTCAGAAACCACTCCAGATAAAATATTCTTAGAGCAGCCTGTCGATCGCACCTATCAAACGCATACATGGTCGCAAATAAAGGCAAAAGTAGATCATGTTTCTTCAAGTTTATTCCAACTTGGACTAAAACGTGGAGATAAAGTCGCTATTTTTGCAAAAAACTGTGCCGAATGGATTATTGCCGACCTTGCTATAATGAGAGCCGGGATGGTCAGTGTTCCAATCTACCCTTCAGCAAACGCTGAAACTGTACAATATGTTTTAGAACATTCTGAATCAAAGGCCGTTTTTATTGGCAAAATTGACAAATGGGAGCTCGCAGAGCCTGGCGTTACTGGAAACATAATTCGCATAGATATGGGTTACAAAACCATGCCGTGCCAATACAGTTGGGCACAATTAGACAATTTTGGCAGCCCTATTCCGGATTTTGTTCCCCATATTGACGACCTAATGTCGATTATTTATACGTCTGGTAGCACAGGTAATCCAAAAGGTGCAATGGTAAATTACAGTGCATACGGTTGGGCAAACCAGCAAATTGTTAAAGTACTTGGCATTGATGAGAAAGAACGATTTTTGTCCTATTTGCCATTAGCCCATATTACCGAACGCGTACTTGTTGAGGGTGCAGCATATCACTCGAATATGACGCTCTATTTTACCGAGTCGCTCGAGCATTTTGTTAGTGACCTGCAATATGCCAAACCGACTATTTTCTTTAGTGTTCCACGACTATGGAGCCTATTTCAAAAAAATATTATCGACAAAATTGGCAATACCAAACTTAACATCTTGTTATCCATTCCGATTGTTAGTGGCTTAATAAGAAGTAAAATCCAAAAAGGTCTAGGGCTAGAACATGCACGTCTAACCGCGTCGGGATCTGCTCCAATTTCACCGGCTATTATTCGTTGGTACCAAAAAGTAGGTATTAACATTTGTGAAGCTTGGGGAATGACCGAAAATTGCATCTACGCTTTAGGTAACTTTCCGTTTAATGAACGCATGATTGGAAGTGTCGGGCCGGTACTTGATGGTTGTGAAATTAAAACCACGGATGAGGACGAGCTGCTATTTAAAAGTCCTGGGCTATTTTCTGGGTACTACAAAAACGAAGAAGCAACCAAAGAAGCATTTGATAAAGATGGTTTTTTCCGCACCGGCGATTTAGCTAAAATTGGTGAATTAGGCGAAGTGAAGTTAATTGGCCGAGTAAAAGATAACTTCAAGACCGCAAAAGGCAAGTTTGTATCACCAGTTCCTATTGAAAAAATGTTAGCACAGGATACACACATTGAACTGCTTTGTGTTGTCGGTTCTGGCATGTCAGCACCGGTCTGCTTAGTACAATTGTCTGAAGGTGCGAGCCATCAGCCAAGAGAACAAGTTCGCAGTGCATTAGCCAATACGCTTAAAGGTATTAATAAGAGACTTGAGTCCCATGAATGCATTGGGGCAATGGTAGTTGTTAAAGAAAGTTGGACACCAGAAAATGGTATTTTAACCCCAACGCTTAAGATTAAACGCCATGTTCTCCACGAAATGTATAATGAAAAAGTAGATGAACTAAAAGGCAATCAAGTCATTTGGGAAGATGAATTGAACGCCTAACGTACGATAAAATCAGGTCCGGGCACGACACCCGGACCTTTTCTCATAAAAATACTGTTGTAAAACAGAGTTTAAAATTCAAACTTCAAAATTCCATCGCCTTTAATCTTAAATAATCTAACGAAGCAAATCCTCTGAACTAAGATCATATAGCGACATTGATGTATTCGGAGGATCCCATGAATAACGTAATGAAATGCCAAGCCGCTACAATTAATGAATATTTTTGCCATCATAAATCCCTTGAGCTCGCAGAATTTATGTCTGACATTAATATGCCATTTGATCAACAAGATCGGGTTTTGAATGCAATTCAGCGACTGTCGAAGCCGTCAGCACGAAAGATTAGTATAATTCTGGAACTTGCGGGAAATAACACTATGACCGAGCAACTACTCAAATAACCAAATGCAGTAAATCAGACTAAAGAATGCGCTAATCTGATTTACTTTGAATACCTAAGTTTCATACATTTGATAGACAAGGACGTCTCTTTTTTATAAATATCAATTAGATGTCATACTATGCAATTCAGTTTATTAATCCCATTCCTTATAATGAACGTAGCAGTTCAAAGTCTCATCAGCCTAGGTTGAGCTAAACATTTGTTAGCTAATTTAGTGGCTGACAATTCAAGTAATGATCTTCTATGAATTTTTAATTAATTGCTCGTGAAGTCGTTTCACCTGATCACGCAACTCACCCGCTTTTTCAAACTCTAGGTTTTTAGCGTGTTCTAACATTTGCGCCTCTAGTGTTTTAATTTCTTTGGCAATTTCTTTTGGAGATTTCGTACGGTAATCAACCAAACCTTCTTTAACCAAAATTTTCATCGCCGCATTATTCGGCGCTTTTCCTTCGCCAAGATCCATGATGTCACCAATCTTTTTGATAACACCCCGAGGAGTGATCCCATGTTTTACATTATGCGCATGTTGCTTTTCACGACGGCGGTCTGTTTCATCAATCGCTTTACGCATTGATTTTGTGATCCGATCACCGTACAAAATTGCTTTACCATTGACGTTCCGCGCGGCGCGACCAATGGTTTGGATAAGAGATCGTTCCGAGCGTAAAAAGCCTTCTTTGTCGGCATCTAGTATTGCAACCAAAGAAACCTCAGGCATATCTAGGCCCTCTCGGAGTAAGTTAATACCAACTAATACATCAAAGTGACCCGCGCGCAGATCTCGAATAATTTCGATACGTTCAACAGTATCTATGTCCGAATGCAAGTAACGAACACGGATGCCGTGATCAGCTAAGTAATCAGTCAGATCTTCAGCCATACGTTTAGTTAATGTCGTTACCAGTACACGTTCATTTTTTTCAACTCTAATACCAATCTCAGACATTAAATCATCGACCTGAGTACCGACCGGACGCACTTCGATAATTGGGTCTAATAAGCCTGTCGGGCGAACTACCTGCTCGGCTACTTCGCCATCGGACTTTTCAATTTCATAGTTACCTGGGGTCGCTGAAACATAAATCGTTTGCGGCACTAAACGCTCAAATTCATCAAATTTGAGTGGTCTATTATCTAATGCTGATGGCAACCTGAAACCAAATTCAACCAAATTTTCTTTTCTTGAACGGTCTCCTTTGTACATAGCGCCAACTTGTGACACGGTAACATGGGATTCATCAATAATTAGTAGGCCATCTGATGGGAAATAATCAATGAGCGTCGGAGGCGCTTCACCTGGGTTTCGAGTTGACAAATAACGAGAGTAGTTTTCGATGCCAGAGCAATAACCTAATTCCTGCATCATCTCAATATCAAATAATGTCCTTTGACTTAGTCGCTGTTCTTCCACCAGTTTGTGGGACTCTCGAAGTTGCTTTTTGCGGCTCTGTAATTCAACTTTGATTTCTTCAACCGCGGCTAAAATTTTAGCTCGTGGTGTAACATAGTGAGTTTTAGGGAAAATAGTCGCCCTTGTGATCTTTTTCTCAACGGCACCGGTGAGAGGATCAAACCAGGTCAGTTTCTCGATTTCTTCATCAAACAATTCAACCCGCACGGCAAACTTATCTGAATCAGCAGGATAAATATCAATAACATCGCCGCGAACACGATAACAACCTCGCTGAAAATCGATGTCATTACGTTTATATTGCAGTTCTGCCAACCTACGTAAGATTTGACGCTGGTCAACCATATCCCCAACTTTGAGATGCAATAACATTTTCATATACGACTCGGGATCACCCAGACCGTATATTGCAGATACCGACGCAATGATAATTACGTCGCTACGCTCCATCAGCGCCTTTGTGGCGGACAAACGCATCTGTTCGATATGTTCGTTTATCGTTGCATCTTTCTCAATGAAGGTGTCCGTAGAGGCAACATAAGCCTCTGGTTGGTAATAGTCATAATAGGAAACAAAATACTCAACTGAATTATTTGGGAAAAACTCTTTCATCTCACCGTACAACTGGGCTGCCAATGTTTTATTGTGGGCCATTATTAACGTTGGACGAGAAACCTGTGAGATGACATTCGCCATGGTAAATGTCTTGCCGGTCCCCGTTGCACCAAGTAGGGTTTGATAAGCTAAACCGTCATTAAGCCCCTCAACTAGCTTTTTAATTGCCGTTGGTTGGTCTCCATCTGGTTTATATTCACTATGTAATTCAAATGGTTTTGATTGTTTCTCTAACATAATTAAGTGGTTACCAAATCGGGTTTAGGAAGGTTTTTAATAAACCAAAAGTACGCAATGAATGCGGTGAATACGTTGCCGATTAAAGCCCCGACAAAAAGTCCAGGCAAGCCATAAAAATAGGAACCTACAAAAGCAAATGGCACATAAAAGACAAACAGACGAATAACGCTTAAAACCAACGCCACCATTGGTTTGTGTAAAGCATTAAACGACGAATTAGATAAAATTATGATGCCCTGTAAGCCATAGCCTAATGGCAGAGTCCAAAGGAACAATTTAATGACCTCCATCACTTCCGGATCGTCTTTACCAAACGCGATTGCAATATAACCTGCAACGAGCAGCAATACGACATAAACAGCGGCTTGCCACACTAATACAAATTTAATGCACATTTTGTAAGCCTGTTCGACCCGATCCCAATTACCCGCACCAAAATTTTGGCTAATAAAAGGCGGTAATGTCATCGATAAGGCCAATACCACAATACTTGCCATCGACTCTATTCGAGTCCCTACCCCAAAGCCGGCCACTGCGGCGTTACCATGTACCGCAATCATCGCCGTAAGTATTGCCATCGCAATTGGCGTTAACATATTTGCCCCAGCAGCTGGCAATCCAATCCCCAAAATTCGACGGCTAATGCCAGCAAACTCACCAAGAGATAAACGTCGAATATTGATCAACTTTTTCTGAACCGCTAATACATAAAATACCGCAGCAAAACCCACCGACCATGCAATCACGCTGGCAATAGCTGCGCCTTGGATCCCGAGTTCTGGGAATGGGCCATAACCAAATATAAGCAAAGGATCTAAAATCGCGTTAATGAAACCACAGGACGCCATAATCACACTAGGTGTTTTGGCGTCACCGAATGCTCGTAATATTGAATTACCCACCATCGGTGACATTAAAAAAACCGCACCGATATACCAAATATCCATGTACTCGTGGATGAGTGGCAATAATTCTGGACCAGCGCCAAGTGAGGTAAAGATCAAATCGGTGAATAAAAAGGTCACAAATGCTAAAACAGATACTAACAAAAACGACAAAATCAGAGCGGCAAATCCATCATCTTTTGCTGCATCTATGTTACCGCTGCCGCGCGCTTTAGCGATAACAGCGGATGTTCCGATACCTAATCCGATTGATAAACTGATTATGGTAAATGTGATAGGAAAGGTAAAACTGATCGCAGCCAACGGCTCAGTCCCTAGTAAACCGATAAAATAAGTATCAATCAAATTGAATGACATCAACATCAGCATGCCGACCACGACTTGTTTAGTCATTTTAGACAAGATAGGAGAAATTGGAGCGGTTAATAGATCCTGCTGAGCAGACATATTTTCTGAGCCATTAATTTAAAAAAGCCATTTTAAAGAACTTCTCAAGTGGTTACACCTATTGATTTTAAATAAATGTAAGAAACTTGATCTAATATCGAATGCGTTTCTTATATCATTATGGTATTGCCGCGCAAAGTGGCCCAAATGATGCCCACTTTTAATATGTGGTTTAATATAATATTTAGGCATATTGATCCTATTTATTGCACAAAAATGGCGCGTTGTGCACAGCGGTTGTTTACAAAAATGACATTACGGTTAATATTCATCCCGATCATGAAAGTTACCCACAAAAACAATTTAAACCATTGATATAAATGGACATATTAAAAATGTAACATTTTTTCAACTTAGAGTATTGACACACGTTCTTACTGGCCTGAAGCAATATATAACAAACTCATTCACAAACTTATCCACAGAAACAGTGGATAACATTCTGTAAGCCATGAGTAACAAAGATCAACGGATCTTTTTGGCAAAAAAATAATTATATTTTTGAGATTTCAATTGCAATAATTGCAATATCGATTGACGTTATCGTGCCACTTTTCACTTATGGTTTGACAAATTTGATTAGGAACTGAGCAAACAGTTAAAAAACTGTCACTTTAGCCATAAAAGAGGTTGACAGGTAGGGGGCGGGTAATTAACATTGCGCCCCGTTGTCAGATGGCACTTTGTTCCCCCTTAGCTCAGTTGGTTAGAGCGACGGACTGTTAATCCGCAGGTCCCCCGTTCGAGTCGGGGAGGGGGAGC
>NZ_JAUORW010000037.1:0-7158 GCF_030548245.1 Psychrosphaera sp. 1_MG-2023 | reverse complement strand
ATTTAAAGTCTCTTTAGAGAGAGTTTAAATCGAAAGAAGGTCACTTAGGTGGCCTTTTTTTATGGCTGAAATTTATGCAGCGGGATTATATCGGAACAGTAAGGCTAGATGGCTAAAGTAAACAAGTTGCCGGAACTGTGAACGGTAGGGCGTTTTAGTGGCTGTTTATAGTGGCTTACACAGCAGGCCAAGTTTAATTCCCGACGATAACGTATTTATCCTTACCTTCTTTTTTTGCTTGATACATAGCTTCATCGGCGTCTTTGAGTTCCAATTCAAAATCCGTCGTACTCGTAGCTTGATTGATTTTTATGCCAAGACTAATTGTAAAGTAAATTTCGACATTCTCTATGGTCACTTTGGTATTTCTAACAGCTGCTAACAGCCGGTTTGCTAAGTTTTCCGTATCTTCATTTTCTTTAACGATGACGGCAAAAGCAAATTCCTCACCGCCATAGCGGCAGAATGCGTCTTCCTTTCTAAAAGTATTGGCAAAACAACTCGCAACAGCTTTAAGCACTTCGTCACCAACACTATGTCCATGGCTATCATTAATTTTTTTGAAATTGTCTACATCGATAAAGCCAAACGCAACCGGAAGCGCTTGTCGCTGTGCTGAGTAAATGACTTTAGTTGCTTGATCGATAAAGTATCGTCGATTTGGAATATTGGTGAGTTGGTCTATAAATGCGATTTGCTCCAGAGTGATCTTAGCCGTCATTAATTCATTTGTTCGTTCTTCCACTCGTTTCTCTAAAGTAACTTTGAGCGCTTTGAGATCCTCATTTTTTGTTTTGAGTTGTTCTAAATGAAACTTACGCTCTGATACATCACGTTCTATCGCCGCGAAGTGAGTGACTTCACCATATTTGTTAGTAAGCGGCATGATGTTTATTTCGAGCCAATATGGACGTCCAGAACTATCATAATTTAGTAAGGTTTCAGTCACGGCCTCTTGTTTAGCCAGTGCGTCGTGAATACGTTGAGTAGATTGTTTGTCTGTTAATGCGCCTTGTAATATTCGCGGCGTCTCGCCGATGACTTCATCTTGTGTATAACCAGTAAGTTGTTCAAACGCCTTATTAACATAAATAATGTTGGGGCCAACAGGACTGTCAATCGGATTTGCTTCGGTAACGATTACAATATCTTGAGTATTTTCAACAATATCTCTGAACGAAAAAAGCTGTTTAGATTCGGTAATGTCATTAAAAGTGACAACGATAAAACTCGTTTCAGGGCTGCCGCTATTTTCCAAGTAGGCATTGACCAAAAACCAACTAATATCTGGTTGAGAGCCGTCAATTGCTCCAACAATTTCATTTTCTAGGCGAGTGTTTTGATTTTTGACTTTATTAACGGGGTAGTCGTCAACGCCAATGATTTTTCCAGCTTCGTCAACAAAGTGCCACTCCGGGTCATAGGCTGTTTTACCGATTATTTGTTCATAGGACAGTCGCATTAGGCGCAAGGCTGTTGGGTTAGCATACACAACAGAGGTATCCCAAGCGTGAATAACAACGCCTATATGTGCGTGTTCTAGAAGTCTCTTTAAATTTAAATCATTTGCTAAACCAGATTCACTATTTTCCATTTGCATGTACCTGTTGTTAGTTAAATTAACCTTAGGACACAGTAATTAAATTTGAAACCTTATTAAACAAAGTATTTTTTGATAATTAATGAACAGGTGTAAACTTTTTAGTGAAAGTTCAAATGCTTGTCTACACTAATAATTAGCTATTTTAAAATCCGTTGGAGTTGGTTGCTTGAGCAAGACTCAAAATAAAACAAATTACGTGGTCGTATTAACAATCTTAATTTGCTTTGCATCCGCATGTTTAAAGGCGGGAGAGTTATCATGGCAACTACGAAATTACACCAAAAGTGATGGCTTAGCACAAAATGCCATAACCGCAATTACTGAAGATCGTTCCGGTATGATGTGGATTGGAACTCAAAATGGCATTCATAGATTTGACGGATACGAATTCGAAATATTTCATCAAAATGTGACAAAAAGCGCTTTAGGCTTGCAAAGCGATTACATTCGAAACCTACTTGTTAGTCACAATGGCGATCTTTGGGTTGGAACAGCAAGTGGCTTACACCTTTATTCCTTTGAAAAAAATCAGTTTATACCTATTGAGCCCAACATTCACTTTGGCGCAGTACAGGATATTGTCTTGTCACCAAGCGGTGAGATTTGGGTAGCAATGACGAATGGCTTATTTCGGGTTGAAGTTGCAACTAAAAAATTAATTCCAAGTGGCTACAACAATCAAAATGTCACATCGATAAAAGTATCAGAAGGCGGTATTTACGTTGTCCTAGAAGAAAATAGGATTGAGTTTATGGGCGATTCAAAGTCAGTCCCAAAACTATTATTTAACGTCGCTAACAACCAAACGATTTATGGCTTTGAAGTTATCGATGAAACAAATCTAGTGGTAGCCACTAACTACGGCTTGGTTGCAGTAAAGCCGGATAGAACTGAGTTGTTATTCAAAGATATATTACCGTCTGTTATGGCTGCGTATTTAGACATAAACTCGGTTTTATGGGTGACGACTGGCAATGCATTGTTTCAGATTGAATCGCCGTTGAAAGACGGTAGTTACCCAAAAATCGTTCAGGCAAATTTTGATGTCAATCAAGTGCTTTCTTTCTTTGTCGACTCCAGTCAACAGATTTGGTTAGGAACGCAAAACGACGGATTATTTTTGCAAGCTCGAAATTCATCTTGGATTGAAGCCGTCACGGATAGCGGTTCCGAAGGCAATTCGCTGAGTACCATAGGCACAAGTGTGGCGGCAATTGATATCGATAGTGCGGGTGACGTTTGGCAAGGCAGTAATGAAGGTATTGCAAAGTTAGATTGGAACAACAACATCACGACTTACTATCCGTTAGGCATGATGCACGATGGTATTAGCAGCCAAATTTCAGTAATTGAAATTGATAGTGGTGATGATGTATGGGTAGGTTATCGAAATGGGCCACTAGCTAAGTTTAATGCAGAAACAAAAATGTTTGAGAGCCAAACATCTGATCTCAAGCTTTTTATAACGGATATTATTGAATTAAATGCCGACACTCTGCTCTTTACAACAAGAAGCAATGGCGTATTTACTTTTGATAAAACAGATAAAAAGCTGGATCAGTTTTCAACCAAAACAGTGACCGACCCGAGTTGGATTACAAACCGGTTTCAAACGTCTTTAAAAGTTACCGACGAATTGGTGTGGTTAGGGTCATTTGATAGTGGTTTGTTTTTATTTAATATTAGCCAAAAGACCGTCGAAAAGCACTTTGGCAAAAGCGAAACAGCCCCTTTTTTACCTGGAAATTTAGTGGTAAGTTTAATGACCACTGATGAAAACAACCTCTATGTTGGGACTACAAATGGATTGTCTTTATTAGATATTTCCGCTAATAAAATTGATCACTTTACCCATGTTCCTTACCTTACTCACCAAACCATCTATGGCATAGTGCAGGATAGAGATGGTTTTATTTGGTTAACCACAGATTCAGGGATCATTCGACTTGAGCCAAGTGGTAACGATTTACGAGTGTTTAGTATTGAGGATGGCCTGCCAAATAATGAATTTAACTCCAACTCACTATTTCAAAATGATCAATTTATTTATGCCGGAGGGGTGGGTGGGGTAGCCAAACTTGATACTTCAAAAATACCAAGTATTGGAAATGCACCCGAGGTTTATTTGTCCGACTTATACCTGTTTGGTAAAAAGGTAGTCGTTGGCGACGAGTCGAAGCTATTGAGCAAGTCCCTAGAGAAGTCAAAGCGAGTTGCGTTAGATTATTTTCAAAACGCATTTAGCATAGGTTTTGGTGCGATAAACTTTCAGACACCGTTAAAAGTTAAGTACAAATATCAGCTACAACCATTTGATCAAAATTGGACGATAACAGACCATAAAAGGCGACTGGCAACTTACACTAATCTAGATCCTGGTACATACATTTTTTCTGTCCAAGCGTCGATTGACGGGGTTAATTGGAGTGAACCTAAGGCACTACAATTTGACATATCTCCAGCTCCTTGGGCTTCGCCATTCGCTTATTTTATTTATCTTACCAGTGCTTTATTTATATTGAGTTTGGTACTAATTTTAGTTCGGCGTAAGCGTCAATTTGAACAAAAAACTTTTCAACAGATCAGTAAAAAAGAGCAAGAATTGTCATTGGCTTTGTGGGGGAGTGGTGATGAGTTTTGGAATTTTAATGTAAGAGAAAATACCTTGCACCGACGAAACTCGCTAGGTTCGGCAGAATATAGAGAAATGCAAAGCGGCGACGACTTTGAAGCCCACATTCACCCTGATGATGCCGGACAGGTGCGTAAAGCCCTAACTGCCAGCATTTTTGAAAGTATTGATTCTTTTGAGGTCACTTATCGGTTGAAAGATAAAGCTGGTAATTGGTTTTGGGTGCTAGGTAAAGGAACCGTAAGTGAACGAGACCCTGTCACCGGTCGACCAACGTTAATTTCCGGGGCAAATAAAAACATCGATGAATTAAAGCGCGCAGAGAAAGCCTTAACATTAGCTAATGATGAATTAGAAGAAAAAGTAAAAGAAAGAACCTTTGAACTAGTTGAAGCGAACAAAGAAATTACACAAACATTGTTTCAATTGAAGTCGATGCAGGAAAAGCTTGTTGAATCGGAAAAAATGGCCAGCTTGGGGAATATGGTTGCAGGAGTTGCGCATGAAATTAATACGCCTTTAGGAGTTGCAATTACGTCATTGTCATACTCCGAAAAGTCGATGGCTGAGTTATTAGAAAGAGCAAAAAACAAAAGTTTATCAAACGCCAAATTTTCTAAATTGGGTGAGGAAACCATGACGGGACTTTTGTTAGCGCAACGCAACCTAACGAGAGCAGGCGAGTTAGTTAATAGCTTTAAACAAGTTTCTGTTGACCAGTCGAGTGAACAAATACGCGAGTTTAATCTCAAAGATTTAGTCGATGATACCGTAGCGACATTGAGGCCAAAGTTCAAAAATACTGAGTTTTCGATTAGTGCCGATGTCCCTGATGATATAAAAATGACGAGTTATCCTGGCTTGTTGTCTCAGGTTTTAGTCAATTTTATTACTAACTCACTTACCCATGGCTTTAAAGGCATGAAAAAGGGCTCGATTGTATTATCAGCGTCTTACAATTCGCAAGACTCCATTATCCTTATTTATAAAGACTCGGGCATTGGAATTGACGAGGCTAACTGGGAAAAGGTATTTGAACCGTTTTTTACCACGAATAGAAACAAAGGTAATACCGGTCTAGGTATGCATATTAGTTATAATCTTGTGACCCAAAAATTGGGTGGCGATATCGTATTAAATAGTCGTGTAGGCGACGGCGTAGAAATATATATCAACTTACCAATTAAAGTAAAAAGTGATAAATAACTAGGCGTATGGGATAGGATCTCATAAACTATTTTAAAGTAAATTTGAGTTAGTTGTTTTATCCGCTATTAAGGCGGTCAAGCTAACCAAGATAAGTGCAATTGTAATTTTTCTGGGATGTATCAATGAATAAAAAGTTAGTTTCTTTAGTTATTTTGATGTCGGCTGTTTCTGCTTGCTCAACGTCTCCAACGGGACGCAATCAATTGGCATTCGTGTCAAAAGACAAACTTGCTACCATGGGAACTGAATCATTTGAACAAATGAAACAAGAAATCCCAATTAGCACTAATCAAGCATTAATCAATTTTGTGCAGTGTGTGGCGGACGAAATCACACCAAATGTGAGTAAAGAAGCACACAGCGGCGATTGGGAAGTTGTATTATTTGACTCTCCACAAATTAATGCATTTGCACTGCCGGGCGGTAAAATTGGTGTTTATACAGGCATCCTCGATGTTACCGAAAATCAGGATCAATTAGCTGCAATCATGGGTCATGAAGTAGGGCATGTAATTGCAGAGCATTCAAATGAGCGTTTGTCTTCAAATCAAGCGGCCTCAGGCGTACAACAATTGGCCGGCGTATTATTAGGTGGTCAAGATGAACAAGTACAGAAGTATTCACAAGCAGCATTAGGTATGGGGCTACAATACGGCATATTAATGCCTTATGGTCGTACTCACGAAAAAGAAGCTGATATCATAGGTCAAGAGCTTATGGCTAAGTCTGGTTTTAGACCAGAAGCGGCAGTTGATCTTTGGCATAACATGGCAAAATTAAGCGACTCTGCTCCAATGGAGTTTTTATCAACGCATCCATCTAATGAAACGCGTATCGATAAGCTAACTGAACATTTAGCAGTGACTAAACCTATGTTTGATAGCAGTACGCAAAAACCAAAATGTTATAAACCAAGTTAAATTAAGTCTGTTTGAATTAAATTGGAAACATCATAAACGGAGTCGACGTACTCCGTTTTTTTATATGCTCAATTTGTAAGAAAGCAATAATAATGAGGGCAAACTACGTCGCGTCAATTAGGCAGAACGCCGTCATCCCCGTAGCTTGTAAAATTAGTCAACCACAGCGATATTAGGGATCTCCAACCGAGTGCAGAGGAAATAATAAAATCAGCGACTCTGACCCCGCAGGTCTACAATCAAATGCAGAGGAAGTCCATAGTTCGCCTTGTAGGCTGTGCCTTTCTTTGCCTTGCAGGCGGCTATTTCGACTGCGTCGACCATAATGGTGCGGGGCTTGAAGTTTTCTTTGCCTTGCAGGCTGCCTTCATACTACGTGGGTTATGCCCTGCGGGCGGCTTTTCGCCTAAAGGCGAGTCACTTTTCTCAACAGCTAGAAAAGTAACCAAAAGAGCCGCATCCAGCCAATATTCTTGTCTTACATTAAATTCAGTTTTGTCTAAAAGACGGGATGCAATTTCGTCCATGAAAACATCCCTTACTCGACGTCCTGTCTCCCACTTTAGAAAACTGATTTAATTTCAGGAATATTGAATGGAGGTAAAATGTAGCCTGAATTTTAGGTGTGATAACAGGTTATTTTAGTGAATACCGCCCTCCCAAATACACAGAAATACCATCATTCTAATTAAACAGAAAAAAACGTCATCCCAAAAGAGCCACAGCGATATTAGGGACCTCCAACCGAGTGCAGAGGAAGTCCATAGTTCGCCCTAAATTGGCTCAAATTGTTC
>NZ_JAUORW010000036.1:0-14975 GCF_030548245.1 Psychrosphaera sp. 1_MG-2023 | reverse complement strand
TATAAAGCATGAGTCTCGTCCGTTCCGCCCCAGGTTTTATAAGAGCAGATGTATATTCAATTCCATAATTTACCTGTATCTCCCGAGTTAACCATATTGAACTCACGACATGTCTCACCCATTATTTCTAAATTTATGTTAAGTAACTTTTGCGCCATTTGATAACTACCCAGTTTGATAATGAAAATCGATGTGCTGCGGAGCGGTAGTTCAGTTGGTTAGACTCTTAATAAAAGCATCGGCCTGTCACGCCGGGGGTCGCACTCTTTGTTTATAAAGCATGAGTCTCGTCCGTTCCGCCCCAGGTTTTATAAGAGCAGATGTATATTCAATTCCATAATTTACCTGTCTCTCCCGAGTTAACCATTTGGAACTCACGACATGTCTCACCCATTATTTCTAAATTTATGTTAAGTATCTTTTGCGCCATTTGATAACTACCCAGTTTGATAATGAAAATCTACTTGCTGCGGAGCGGTAGTTCAGTTGGTTTGGCTCTTGTGAAAAGCACGGCCTGTCACGCCTCAGTTAACCCTTTAAAAGGTCAGTGAAATTTGCACGATATATCCTTTCGATTAGATACCAACTTGTCTCAAAAATAATCTATTATTTTAGAATTTAAGCTGTACTTTTTATTTATGTCATTGAAGTTTAACTAAAATGCGATATAACTTATCCATAGAATAAAGACTAAATGTGAAAAGTATGTTTTTTAACAAGTTTAACAATTTGTCAAAACTTATAAATAGACGAGTATTTGTAGTTTTGGTTACGATTTTGTCAATCACATCGGTAAATGCTGCAGACAAAAGTGTATTAATACGCGATGAGTCAGGTGCCGCAATTCATCAAATATCTGGGATGACAAAATTGAGTTCAATGTTTTTATTTGTGTCACAGGAAAATCACAAGTTGTTTTATGTTTCCAAAAAGCATGTCGATTCAGTATTTGAGGAAAATGCGGAGATTTTACAGTTGAAGTCAATCATGTTGACAGGTGATCTTCCTAAAAAGCCTAGCTGGGAAGGTATTGTTATCGGATTTAGCGACAATAAAAACTACCTATTTTTAAGTCATGAACACAATGGCAACGACGGTGATGCTCAATTTCATCAAATATATCGTGCGGTTCTCGATTTTGATGACGCAAAGCAAACGTTACAACTAGGCGTTGTTAAACCATTTAGTAAACCATTACCGTTTCTTCAACCCCAGGGAAAAACCATTAAAGAGTCTACCAATTTTGGATATGAAGCTATGTTATGGCAGGGGGACGGCCAAAAATTGCTATTGTTACCTGAACTTTCGAGTCGCCCTGCGATTTCTTTAAATAAATTTGGGGAACAACAAGATATCGAAATGAGTCAGCATGGGTTTAGGATAAGTGATGCGACACATATTTATGATCAATGTGCGATTATTACGTCATTTTGTTATAAAAACGATCCGATTTGTGAGAAACAAAATAAGAGGTCTAAATTAGTATTGGCGTCGATTCAATTGGACTCTGAGCAAATCGTATTTAATAAAACGGTTAATATATCTGAACAACATCTGCAGACCAATATTTCCAAAAATAGTTACCCAGCATTATTTAATGCAGAAGGGATAGTAATGGACAATGGTTATGTTTATCTTGTGAACGATGACAATCCTGGAAATGGTGCTTTTACGCAATTAAAACGACTTTTATTGCCAAAGGCTCTAAAAAATACCTGTCAATCCCAAATTACGCCGTGAATTTAACAACATTTCCTTTAAAACCTGCAAATTAACGTAAAGCGCTTGTAGCTTATGTCAAAATTTTTGATTATTGTTAATACACATGTCAGTGAGACAACCATTTAGAGGAATGAAGTTATGCGTAGAATCGCATTTGGCTTTACTGCCGCCGCACTTGCGGTTGTTGCAGGGTGTACCGGTAATGCACCACAGGACCCAAAAGTTGAAATAAATCCAAATCCATATCCAAGTACTTATCAAGTTAAATCCAAATTAACGATTCTGATCAAAGGTGCAACTGTTTTAACGGGCACTGGCGAACGATTTGATAACGCAGACGTTTTAATCGAAGATGGTAAAATCTCAGCAGTTGGTGAAAATATTGAGCACGGAAGTGCAACAATTGTTAATGGTCGTGGCAAATGGGTAACCCCAGGCATTATCGATGTACATTCACATTTAGGGGCCTATCCGAGCCCTAGCGTCGAGTCTCATCAAGATGGCAATGAAATGACTAACCCTGTTACCGCCGAAGTTTGGGTTGAACATTCAATTTGGCCTCAGGACCCTGGCTTTAACGCAGCGCGTGCTGGTGGCATTACATCCCTTCAAATCTTACCAGGTTCAGGAAACTTAATTGGTGGTCGAGGCGTTACATTAAAAAATGTGCCAGCACCAACGATGCAAGCGATGAAATTCCCAGATGCACCTTATGGCCTTAAAATGGCTTGTGGTGAAAACCCTAAACGTGTCTATGGTAGCCGCAAAGACGCTCCTATGACTCGTATGGGGAACATGGCGGGTTATCGAATGGCATTTGCAGAGGCAGTTGAATATAAACGTTCATGGGATAAATATGAACGCGATTATGAAGCGGGGCTAAATCCTGAAGCGCCAGCTCGCAACATTCAAATGGACACACTTCAAGGGGTACTCGAAGGCGACATTAAGATCCATAACCACTGCTATAAAGCAGAAGAAATGGCTATGATGGTCGATATGTCAAAAGAGTTTGGTTATAGCGCGGGTACATTTCACCACGCAATTGAAGCCTACAAAATAGGAGGCTTGCTTGCAGAAAACAACCTTTGTGCGGCGATGTGGCCAGACTGGTGGGGATTCAAAATGGAAGCCTATGACATGATCCCAGAAAATGCGGCGGTAGTTGATTCATTTAAAAACTCTTGTGCGATTATTCATTCAGATTCTGATACGACGATTCAACGTCTGAACCAAGAAGCGGCAAAAGTTATGTACCGTGCAAAAGAGCAAGGTTTTGACATTGACGAAGCTAAAGCGATTACTTGGATAACAGCGAATGCAGCTAAGTCGTTAGGAATTGATGACCAAACAGGAACATTGGAAAGTGGTAAACAGGCCGATGTTGTTATTTGGAATAAAAACCCATTTAGTGTCTACGCGAAAGCAGAAAAAGTATTTGTTGATGGTGACAAAGTGTTTGATCTCCATGATGAAAAATATCAAGCAGTTAGCGATTTCATGTTAGGTCAACAATAGGAGAAGCGTCATGAACAAACGTAAATTAATGAACAAAATTTCAGTGATCACGGCAATGTTGATGAGCTTTTCTGCTTTCAGCGAAATGGTCGCAATCACCAATACAACTGTTTATACCGGTACAGATAAAGGTATCTTAGTTGGAGTTAATGTCGTTTTAGAAGATGGCAAAATTGTCGCTTTTAACCCACCAAGTTTGGAGGTCGACCGCACAGTTGATGGCCAAGGTCGTATATTAACACCAGGCTTTATCGCGTCACTCAATCAATTGGGACTAATTGAAGTGGGTGCAGTGAAAACATCACGAGATGAGAAGCCTAAGAAGGGCGGCGCTGGATTTGATGCGTCAACTGCATTTAACCCTGAAACGTCGCTAATTCCATTTGCACGTAAAGGGGGGATTACTCATTCCGTTGTTACACCTGGTTATAACAGTGAGCTGTTTTCAGGACTAACCTTTAACGTTGAATTATCATCGAAGTTCGAATCGGTTGAAACTGTTGGCTCGTCTGTAGTAGCTTATTTTGGCGGTTCATCTAGTGATTCACGAGCGTCTAATTTTAATGAATTAGCGGCCACGTTTGACGCTCAAGTTAAAAAAATGGCTAAGGATGATAGCAAGGATGACGGTAAAGAGCCGACAGTTGATGAAATGGCCATTAACCGGGTATTAGCCAAAGAAATACCATTGATTGCTTATGCGTCACGACCGAGCGATATTTTGCAGTTGATTAAATTGAAAGAAAAGTATGGTATTAAACTCGCTATTGCTGGCGCGAGCGGGGCTGTAAAAGTTAAACAACAACTCGCAAAAGCAAATGTAACCGTAATTATTGGCGGCGTTGATAATCTGCCAGGTGATTTTGATTCATTAGATAGTTCCCTAAAGAATGCCGGGGAATTAGACTTAGCGGGTGTTAAGGTTATATTTGCAAATAGCGATTCACACTTGATAAAAAATCTACGTTTTGAAGCCGGTAATGCAATATCATACGGTATGTCGGTTCAAGGCGCACTTGCAGCCTTAACCAAAAATCCAGCGTCAATTTTTGGTTTTAAAGGAGGCACTGTAGAAGTAGGGCAACCTGCAAATTTGGTTTTATGGAGCGGCGACCCATTTGAAATTTCATCTAAAGTCGAAATGTTATGGATTGAAGGTAACGAAACATCCACCGATTCAAGACAGGACAAACTTAGAGAGCGTTATATTTCTACTTCAGATAAACGTGAAGCTTATATCAAATAGCTCATTATTAAGCGTTTAACTAAATATTGTTATGAAAACCAGCCGAGGGCTGGTTTTTTTATGCCCAGTGCTTCTTGTACATTAGCTAATACTAATGTAAAGTTGTTTATTAGAATTTACTAATATAAGGTTTTGAAAATGACTGTTGAAAAGGCAATTAACATATTTGCAGGTTTTATGATCCTATTATCCGTAGTTTTAACAAATTTGGTTTCGCCTTTATTTGTTTGGCTTACGGTTTTTGTTGGCGTCAATTTAATTCAATCTAGTTTTACTGGAATTTGCCCCGCAGCAATTGTTTTGAAGAAATTATTTGGATTAAAAACAGAACGCGAGTCGGTGAGTCTTTAACAAGAGGAATACCAATTTATCGTGATGTTTGGAAATAGGGCGGCAACAATAAACTTAGTCGCCTTACCAAACCTCTAATGCCGCAAATTTATCTTTTCTCAATTTTTGCTTTTTCCTTACAGCTAAATATCGACCACGCCCTGTTAGTGTGCCCGGACTTTAACGTCCAAAATAGCTGAAACTAATCTTAATGTTTTTTGTTCGAAACCGTTAGCGTAAACACAATATGTGAAAATATAGCAATTAATCGGCGACGACCTAAAGTGACGTTAATAGGGGGGAATAAAAACAGGGTGAATAATGTTGTTTTTAACAACATGGTCACTCCCTTAGCGCACACTTAGATCGAATCAACTAACTGTACTTAATATGATAAGAGAGAAACCATGTTGTTATGGGGTTACTGTTGCCAAGCTGAAATAGCTTCTTCAACAGTAAATTTACCTTCCAATAAAGAACGCCCTAAAATAACCCCTGAAGGCGTTACATTCGATATTCCAGAGTCTCGCAGTACCGGTTTTAAAGCGGTAATGTCACCAATACAGCTGATGCCACCCGAAGCTTGCCAACTAATTTGCGGATATTGAGCTGCTAATTCTGTATAAAGTGCCTGATTTGGGCCTTGTAACGTCCCGTCTTTGCTTATGTCAGTACAAAGCACATGCTTTAGGCCGACAGTCAAAAAATCGTCCACAAGAGCTTCTAGCTCAACACCTGAGTCTTCTTGCCAGCCGTGCGTGGCTATCATTTTTTCGCCTTTTGCATTGATATTAATATCAAGCGCCAATACGATTTGTTCTGGACCGTACTTTTGCATCCATGATTTAACTAACTCAGGCTCTTTTGCAGCCAAAGAACCAATAACAACTCGACTAATACCTACGTCTAACAAATGTTTTACGTCGTCTTCGGTACGAATACCACCGCCGGTCTGAAACTTCATTTTACCAGTGTCGACCATTTTTTTGATGAGTGACAATTGACGTTTAGCAGTGTCTTTTGCGCCAGTAAGGTCGACGATGTGTAACCAAGTTGAGCCTTGACGGGCATAATCTTCAACAAGTTCGATTGGGTCAATTTTGTATTCGGTTTTCTGGTCGTAGTCACCTTGATATAGGCGGACAACGGAACCTTCAATTAAGTCAATTGCTGGAATGATCATGTTTACATCTCAATAAAGTTTTTAAGTAGTTGTGCACCTGCAGTGCCGCTTCGTTCAGGGTGGAATTGCACACCATAAAAATTGTCTTTGCCAATCGCGGCGGAAAACGCTTGTCCGTAATTACAACTTGCTAATGTATAGTCGCTAATAGGCGCACAAAAACTATGCACAAAATAGAAATAGCTGCCATCGGCAATATTAGCGAAAAGAGGGTTATCACCTTCCACATTAATTTGGTTCCAGCCCATGTGAGGCAGGACCAGATTTCCCGTTTTCATTCGAGAAACAGTGGTTGGAATTAAATCTAAACAGGCGATATTGTCGATTTTATTTTCAACAATATGGCTTCCAGGAATTTCTTCCGATTGCGTCGTCATCAATTGCATACCTAAACAAATACCTAAGACAGGTTGTTGTAACTCTTGAATAAATTCAATAAGTTCCTTTTGTGCAATTGAAGCCATCGCCGCAGATGCCGAACCGACACCCGGTAATAATACCTTGTCAGCTTGTTTGATAACGGCTTTATCATCACTCACAACTACGTTGTTTGAAAGTCGCCCTAAAGCAAATTTCACCGATGAAATATTGGCACAGCCAGTGTCAATAATGACAATTTTTTGCTCGGCCATTAAAGTGCTCCTTTTGAGCTGGGCAGTACATCACCTTCTACTTTAAGGGCTGCTCTTAGCGCACGCCCAAATACTTTAAATAGGCTTTCTACTTGATGATGGGCATTTCCTTTCGTTGTCGACAGGTGTAATGTTAACCCCATAGATTGCGCTAAAGAATAAAAGAAGTGTTCAACCATTTGGGTCGACATTTCACCAACTCGCTCTTGGGTAAACTCAGCTTTAAACACTAGATGCGGACGACCTGAAATATCTAAAATTGCTTCTGCTTTACATTCATCCATTGGCAATGCAAATCCAAAACGACCAATTCCACGTTTATCACCTAAGGCTTCTTTCAGCGCTTGACCAAGAGCAAGTGCCGTATCCTCAACGCTGTGGTGGTCATCGATATGAAGATCGCCATCTGTAGTCAGATTTAAGTGGAAACCACCGTGAGTCGCGATTTGATCTAGCATATGGTCAAAAAATCCCATGCCAGTTTCGATCACAGACTTGGCTGTCGAATCTAAGTTAACCGCAACACGAATGTCAGTTTCAGAGGTTGTTCTTACGACTTCAGCGATACGTTGTTGGGTTGTTAACGCCGCTTCTATAGCTAACCAGTTGTTAGTTTCACGGTCGTATTTAATGCCTTTGATACCCATGTTTTCTGCAAGTTGGATATCAGTTTCACGATCTCCAATGACAAAGCTGTCAGTAAAATCGACTTTGCCTTGCTGCAAATAATCTTTTACTAAACCCAGTTTGGGCTTACGACAGCTGCAATCTTGGTGGTCAAAATGAGGACAGATCAAGACATCTTGAAATACCACACCTTGAGACTCAAAAATGTGCATCATTTTATCGTGCGGTAAGTCAAAGTCTTCTTGTGGAAAGGCATCTGTGCCCAAACCGTCTTGGTTTGAAACCATTACAAGCTTGTAACCTTTATTTTGTAAGCGCGTTAAAACAGGCAACACCATAGGCTCAAAAACAAGTTTTTCTAACGTATCGAGTTGTTTATCAATTAAAGGTTCTTCAACTAATGTACCGTCACGGTCGATAAATAAAATGCGTTGTTGATTGCTCATAGTGTTTTTTCTACCTGTAAAAATTGGTTTAAAACGGCGGTCATTTGGCTTTCGTTGCCGATTGTGACGCGTAATGTGTTCTCTAACATCAATTGCTTCGATTGATTACGCAGCAATATGCCTTTTTCTACGAAGGTATTTAAAACCTCAGCAGCATCGAGTTTGGCATTGAGTTTTAATAGCACAAAATTAGTTTGAGAGGGGTACACGTGACTGACCAGTTGCCATTGCTGGGCGTGGGCAATAAAACCGTCACGTAATTTATTTAAGTGTGTGACTTGCTTAGTCATCCAGCTTAACCCTTTTGTTGACAAAGCATCTGTTGCGATTTGGGCAACCGGGGCAGGGACTGGATATGGTGCAATAACTTTTTTTAATGCATCAATTACGCTTGGATCCGCCAAAGTGAAACCACAACGTAATCCTGCTAGGCCAAATGCTTTTGATAACGTACGTGTGATAACAAGATTTGGATAAGTCACCAGTAAATCGACCATCGTCG
The DNA here is from genome assembly GCF_030548245.1 of Psychrosphaera sp. 1_MG-2023. NCBI lineage: Bacteria > Pseudomonadati > Pseudomonadota > Gammaproteobacteria > Alteromonadales > Pseudoalteromonadaceae > Psychrosphaera > Psychrosphaera sp. 1_MG-2023. The sequence continues at coordinate 6,769 of NZ_JAUORW010000036.1, read as the reverse complement.
CTTCAGGACAAAACTCAATGTAGGCTTCATCTGCCACTACAAGGCATTTATTTTTACACTCATCAAGCAACGCAATAAAGTCATTACGATTGATAATATTACCGGTCGGATTGTTTGGACTACAAACAAAAACTATATTGGTATTTTCTAAGTTCTGATAAACCGCCGGTAAATCCAATTGCATCTCAGGAGTTAGCGGTACTTTTTTGATTAATGCTCCGTGCGTTTCGGCACTTATGGCATACATACCGTACGTCGGTGGGCAAATGACAATCGAATCAGTGCCATCGGCACGACAAAATGTACGTATCAATAATTCGATGCTTTCGTCCGCGCCACGTGTTGATAATACTTGATTGGTTTCAACCCCAGCGTATTCAGCATAAGCGGCAATTAGCGGCTCAGGCTGAAAATCTGGATAACGGTTATAGAGGGCTGGGTTTATTGAGATCTCTGGGACTGAAGGATTTTCGTTAGCATTTAGCCAAACGGTATCGACTTCACCGGCATTTGCCATTGAGAACAAACGTCTAGCTGACTCATAAGGTTTTAGAGTCTTCAACTCTGGGCGAATCAGTTCACTAACTAAGTTATCAATATTAGTTGTCATTGTCCGCTCCTGCAGTTAATGCATCTAGTCGCACTTTTACGGCGTTTCTATGGGCATCAAGACCTTCAGCATTCGCTAATGTCATAATAGCTGGACCGATATTTTTAATACCTGTCTCAGTGACCGTTTGCACGGTGAATTTACGATTGAAATCTGCCAGATTTAACGAGCTAAGTACTTTAGAATAGCCATATGTTGGCAATACATGATTAGTGCCACTCGCATAATCACCAGCACTTTCAGGTGTGTAGGCCCCTAAAAATATAGACGCGGCATTGTCGAGCAGTGGCAATAATTCCGTCGCATTATCTGTTTGAACTATTAAGTGTTCAGGTGCATATCTATTGCTGATCTCAATGCTTTGATCAAGTGATTCAGTTAAAATAAGCTGACTATTAGCTAGTGCTTTTCGGGCAATGTCGGCTCTTGTCAAAATGGCAAGTTGTCGTTCGATTGCCGCTGCAGTTTCGTTAATTACGTTCACGTCATCTGCGACTAAAATAACTTGCGAGTCAGGACCGTGTTCAGCCTGAGACAACAAGTCTGCTGCGATAAATTCTGGGTTAGCATTTTTATCGGCAATCACAAGGACCTCTGACGGGCCAGCTGGCATATCGATTGCCGCACCAGCAGGGTCTAAACTCACTTGCTGTTTTGCTTCTGTAACAAAACTATTACCTGGACCAAAAATCTTATCTACTTTTTTGACTGACTCCGTTCCATAAGCCATTGCAGCAATCGCCTGTGCGCCGCCTGATAAATAGATTTCATCGACACCACAAATTTCCGCCGCGTACAATATTTCTGGTGTAATACTGCCGTAATTTTCTGGTCTTGTGTCCGCTGGAGTAAACAAAACCACCCGTTTACAACCTGATATTTGCGACGGGACACCTAACATTAAAACCGTTGATGGAAGTGGCGCGCTGCCACCTGGAACATATAGTCCGACCGCAGCAATAGGGCGATTGATTAGCTGACAATTCACACCTTCACTAGTCGTGATACTAATATCTTGCGCCACTTGTGCTTGGTGAAATTGCTTAATGTTGTTGTAAGCTAAATCAATTGCTGCTTTTGCTTCTGGTGATAATAAGGTCAGCGTTTTTTGTTTTTGTTGGTCAGTCAATTTAAGCTGTGGCAAGGTAATGCCATCAAACTTTTCTGCCAACGCCAATAACGCTGCGTCGCCTTGAGTTCGTACTTGTTTTATAATGTCCTGTACTGTCGAAGTTAACCCTTGGCGACCTGCAATTACAGGGCGTTCTAACACCTGTAATTGCTGCGAGGACGACAGTGACTGCCATGTAATCATAAATTAGCCCATCATTTTTTCAATTGGCATAACTAAAATCGACGTACAGCCTAAATCTTTTAGGTTTTCCATCGTTTCCCAGAATAGATTTTCTTTACTAACAACGTGAATAGCCACTTGGTCGTCATTCCCAGATAAAGGTAAAACAGTTGGGTTTTCAACACCTGGTAATAAAGCCTTAACTTGCTCTAACTTGTTTTTTGGCGCGTGTAACATGATGTATTTTGATTCTTTCGCTTGCATAACGCCGTTGATGCGCGGCAGTAAAGTATCGATCAATTGTTGTTTATCAGCAGACAAGGTTTCTTGTTTTTGGATCAAAACTGCTTTTGATTTAAATATTTCAATCGCTTCGTATAATCCATTAGCATCTAGAGTTGCACCGGTAGAAACGAGGTCACATATTGCGTCGGCGATACCAGCACGAGGGGCTACTTCTACTGAACCCGTTAACATTACTGGCTGTGCTGCGATGTTATTTTTTTGTAAAAATCGTTTTAGAAGCTGCGGGTAAGTTGTTGCGATACTTGTGCCTTCAAATGATGAAAGGCCTTCGTATTCAAATTCGTTTGGAACAGCAATTGATAAACGACATCCGCCGTATTCGAGACGTTTAAGTAGTTTGTAATCAGCCGGTTCATTTGCAGCTTCACGTTCTAACATTTTTTCTTCAAGCTCGTTTTCACCAATGAATCCGAGGTCAGCAATACCATCCATCACCAAACCTGGAATATCATCATCACGGACAAGTAATAAGTCGATAGGTAGGTTGGTTGAATGAGCGATGAGCAATCTATCTCGGATCGACAATTTTACGCCAATTGCTTTAAGTAATTTCAGTGATTCGTCACTCAATCGGCCTTTTTTTTGTACTGCTATACGGAGTCTAGATTTGTCAGTCATGTTGGTGTCCCAAAATATTTTTATTTAAATCGTTAAAATGTAAAAAACCCCGAAGGTGTAGCCTCCGGGGTTTGCAATGCTGTGCTTAGGAGACTATTACAATAATCTCCAGCGAAATCAGCTGAAAACTATTTCGTTGGTAAATGATGATGCCAAATTGTTGTAGTCATTTTCAGGTTCGCTTCTTTTAATTTTTTGCTCTGATTTAGAGTTATTATTCAAATTATGCTCATTTTGAGGAAAATGCAACCGACTTTTTATAAAAAAAATATCAAAAACTCAACTAAATTGAATAACTGTCGATAAATGGTTAATAAGTGAACTATATTCCGATTTAAATGTCAAAATTGTGACAATATAAAATTAAAGGAGCTGAGATATGGTAGATTTTTTATATAGCGTGTTGACGCGTCCTATTCCAAATGAGCCGGATAAAAAAAATCATTATGCAATAAACCCAACATATAAAGATAGTAAGTCACGTGAAATTAGTGAAGACGATCCTAAAAATCAACATCAACATCAACATGCGGCGTCTAAAGATGATGATACGTTAGAAGTCGAGCCGGAAGAAAAAGATGAAACTGAGACAAATTCCAAGGGCAAGGGCGTCTATCATGACAACGAAGGTCGTCGCCACTTAGATTTTTATGCCTAACAGCTAAAAAGCCCCTGTTAAGTTTTATTAAACGACTCTGATTTGGTAAAAGTGCAACCTCTTTAGCGAGGTTGCATTCTTATCGCGCCATCTAGTCTAATGGTTTCACCGTTAATATAAGCATTCGCAATAATATGTCCTACTAAGTCACCAAATTCTGCTGGGTAACCCATGCGTTTCGGAAATTGGATATTATTGACTAAACTTTCCTGCACATTGTCTGGCATACCTAACAACATCGGTGTTCCCATGATACCAGGGGCGATTGCATTCACTCTAATACCTGAACGAGCTAAATCACGCGCCATCGGTAAACTAAGCGCGATGATTGCGCCTTTACTTGCAGCATAAGCACTTTGTCCCATTTGCCCTTCATAGCCTGCCACTGACGCCGTATTAATTATTACACCGCGTTCGAGAGAGTCATTCAGTGGCTCATTTTTAGCCATGTATTCTGCCGCTAACTTCGCAACGTTAAATGTGCCAATTAAATTAATATTTATGGCCGTCGTAAATTTACTCAAGGCCATAGCAGTACCATCTCGGTCAAGTACTTTTGCAGCTGGAGCAATACCGGCGCAGTTAACACAAACATGGATAGCGCCATAATGATTTAGGACTTTTTTGAACGCACTTTGGGTTGATAATTCATCAGTTACATCAACAAGGCAATAAATCGCGTTCTCTTCACCTAAAGATTCTACGGTCAGTTTTGCTTGTTCTTCATTTAAATCAAAAATAGCAACTTTTAAACCCAATTTAACAAGTTGCTCACATGTTGCTTTTCCTAACCCTGATGCGCCGCCAGTAATAACGGCTACTTTATTTTTATGATCCATAACAGGCCTCTAATTTAGTTCTTTTAATAGTTCGCGGGCAATGACAATACGTTGTATTTCTGACGTACCTTCATATATTGAGGTAATTCGAACATCTCGGGCAAATCGTTCTAATGGATACTCTTTAATGTAGCCGTAACCACCTAACATTTGCAGAGCGTCATAACAGGCAGAATTTGCTTTTTCAGAGGCAAATAGTTTTGCCATAGAAGCCTCTTTTGCAAATGATTTACCACGTTCTTTTAAACTTGCTGCGTTCATTAACAACATACGGGCGGCTTCCAATTCGGTATAACGGTCAGCTAACATCCATTGCAATCCTTGAAATTTATCTAAGGTTTGACCGAATTGTTTGCGTTCTGCTATATAACTTCGCGCTACATCCATCGCCGCCAAACCAATACCAAGCGCTAACGAACCGATGCCAATTCGGCCTCCAGATAACTCCGCAACAGCCACTTTAAAACCCTGATTTTCTTTTCCCATTAATGCAGAGGAAGGCACACGACAGTTTTCAAAGATCACTTCATTGGTAGGTGACGCTTTTTGCCCCATTTTGTGCTCTGCTGGCCCAATGATTACGCCGGGTGTTTGTCTTTCGACAAGAAAACACGAAATACCCTTGCCGTTTGGCGCGTCTTTATCAGTGACGGCCCAAACGACAAATACCCCAGCAAACTCTGCACTTGTAATAAATATTTTTGAGCCATTTAGAATATAGTCGTCGCCGTCTTTAACAGCCGATGTGCGCATAGAGGAAGGATCGCTGCCTGCACCTGATTCGGTTAAACAGAACCCTGCTGCTGGATATTCGCCTGAACATATTTTAGGTAAATAGTGTTGTTTTTGTTGCTCATTGCCGACTGCTTGGATGACTTCTGCAACCATGTTAGTGACAGATGTGGTTACCGCTGTCGCAGCGCAACTTTTTGCAAGTTCAGTAATTGCCAAGCTAAAAGCAACAGTGCCTGCTTCTGTTCCGCCATAATCGGCATTTGTGTTAAGTCCCATAAATCCGAGTTCGGCAAGTTGTTTTAGATTACTTAAAAACAACGTTTGATCAGTTGCAATATCATGTTTTGCCGCCACAGGAGCAAGTTCTTGTTCTGCAAACTGCCGAGCAGTATCTTGGATTAGTTGTTGTTCTTCAGTTAAGGACGTATTCATAGAAAATATCTTTTTTTATTTATGAGCTTAGTTGCGCGTACTGTGCATCACAGATGAGATTAATTAAAGGATAGGGCACGATATTGTCGTGTCAAAAACGTATTGATTATTTTACTTTTTTACAACCAGAGCATTTTCATAAAAGCTTAACAAAAACACAATATAGTCCGAGGCAATTATATTTAGACAATTTTTAATGCATGTATTAGTGCTTATATAGGACACGGGTTGAAACGACTTAAACGTTATGCATACGAAAAGTACGCAATATTGTGTCAACTTGCTTATTTGAAAGATAGTGAGCTTATCGCCGACTTTGGTCATTTTGAGCAGGTCGAAATTTTAGATAGGTTTCACAAATCATGTGTCCGAATCGTCTGGCAAAAACACAAAAAGGAAGTGGTAGTTGTCTTTCGCGGATCTCACAATGTGTATGATTGGCTATTTAATCTATGTGCATTTAAAAAAAGGTATCGTGATCAAAATAGAAAATTTGATATTCATTGGGGAATGCATAATTTACTAAAACAGCCCAGTTTTGTAAGCGATTCTTCAGAAAAGTTACCACTAGGTATACGGATCCAAAACGTATTAATACCACTTATGAAAGAGGGCAAGAGGGTAACGTTTACGGGGCATTCGACGGGCGGTTCTCTTGCAGTTTTGTTTGCAGACCGCTTCTATCAACTTCCTAATGTAAAAGTAAAACGCGTAGTCACTTTTGGCCAGCCCTCCTGCGGCGGGCAGTTATTCTATCGCAATTACAGTCTTCATCATAAGACCTACCGAATATGCTGTGACGTTGATATTGTCACGTTTTTACCACCGTTGCCTTTTATTTATCGACATGTTGGCAAGTCTTTGTGGTTACACGAAGGGGTTATGTTTGAAAATATTAGCCCGTCAAAGCGACTTTGGTTATCGATTAAAAGTTGGTTGTTAAGGCCAATTACTTACCATTACATGCAGAAGTATATTCGCAATAAAAGTTTGTTTGATGAGCGATAGAAAGGGATGTTTTGCCTGTGATGAGGGGGGGGAACAACAATCGTTTTATCGTTAAATTAGTCGAAAAAGAGACTAAGCGGTCAAATAGGATGAATTTAGTTCGAAAAAAGAAATAGAAGCTTATTAGAAGATGAATCGTTTTATAGAATGAGTTAAACCGAAGTGACTAATAACTCTTATGCGGCAGTAAAGTGGTGGGCGGTACTGGGCTCGAACCAGTGACCCTCGCCTTGTAAGGGCGATGCTCTCCCAGCTGAGCTAACCGCCCA
>NZ_JAUORW010000035.1:0-16269 GCF_030548245.1 Psychrosphaera sp. 1_MG-2023 | reverse complement strand
ACGTGTGCGTAGTGACGAGTTGGAGTGTCATACTCGATGTGAGAAGTATTAATTGTAATACCACGCTCACGCTCTTCAGGTGCATTATCGATTTGTGCGAAATCTCTAGATTCACCACCGTATGTTTTACTTAATACTGCAGAAATCGCAGCTGTTAATGTAGTTTTACCGTGGTCAACGTGACCGATTGTACCAACGTTAACGTGCGGCTTCGTACGTTCAAACTTTTGTCTTGCCATTTTCAGACCTATTTAAGTTTATTAATGTGATACGCTCGAAAGCGTGGTGTTATAAATTAATTACTAAAAGTAGTGCTTTTAATTAGTTTATACAAGAAGAAGAGAATATTTAAGAAGTGGTGCTGATAGGCAGATTCGAACTGCCGACCTCACCCTTACCAAGGGTGCGCTCTACCAACTGAGCTATATCAGCAAAAATCTTGGAGCGGACGGCGGGAATCGAACCCGCGTTATTAGCTTGGAAGGCTAGAGTAATACCATTATACGACGTCCGCTTTGAAACGATTCTCGACTCAAGCAAAGAAGGCCGCGAGCCGACCTTTTTAAGTTTGTCGAAACGAAAGTATCAACAAAACAAGAAAAAGTGGTGGAGGGAGGTGGATTCGAACCACCGAAGGCAGAGCCAGCAGATTTACAGTCTGATCCCTTTGGCCACTCGGGAACCCCTCCACAGAACATCTTACTTGGCCTCACAACAAAGTTGTGTAAGTAAGATTTGATGGTGCCGGCTGCCGGAGTCGAACTGGCGACCTACTGATTACAAGTCAGTTGCTCTACCAACTGAGCTAAGCCGGCACTGCATCAAGTGGGGCGCATTTTATGGTAACAATTTCGATAGTGCAACACTAAAAGTAACTTTTTTTAAGTTTTATCGATCATTTGGTGATGTTTTAAACAAATCGTGCAATATTCATTAAAAAACGCGTAATTATTATCGAAACAAAAGCAAAAACGTTGCTGATTAATGGATACTAATATCGATTAAGTCCGTGAAAAACCAAGTTTGGATGGATGGAATAACTTTCTGTTAAACGTTGTTCATTCAACTTTTGAACAATAACGTCAGCGTCGCCACCTGTGAGCATTATTTTGGCTTTGCGACTAAATTGAGCTTCAAATGACATGGCTGCATTTTTTACCGCACCAACTAAACTGTTTAAACAGCCTTCATAAAGTGCAGTGGGTGTATCCGAACCAAAGACTTCCGCCGTTAGCCTTGAATCACTAAAAACACCGGGAGCCTTAACGATAATAGACTCCTGCATCAATCTTAAGCCAGGAATAATCCATCCGCCTTTATGAACGCGATCGTAAGTGAGTATGTCGACGGTCATAGCGGTTCCTGCATCGACTACAATAAGGTCTTCATCGGGCGCGAGCCAATTAGCACCTATAATCGCTAGCCAGCGGTCTACTCCCAAATTTTGATACTTTGGATAACCACATACGATACCAAATGACGTCGGTTCCGTGGTGACTGTTTTGCAAGGTATACTGTGTTTTGTAAATATTTCGAGAAGAGATTGTAATTCCGGTGGTTTTGCGACGCTCGAATAAACAACTTGGCTAATTTGGGATACATTTTTAACAATCTGTTCGTAGCTTAGTTGTACAAAGCTCCCCTCTGAATTGACGGTTCGATATTTGATCGCCGTATTGCCACAATCGATTAACAAACGCATTTTACGCTACGCCCCGCAAACTTACCTCGCCACCAAACACCTTAAAACGTGAACCATCAGCTGGATTTTCTACAATCAATGCACCACTTTGATCTATCCCTAAACAACGACCAGTTTGAGTATTTTTATTCGCAATGATATTAACCATACTATCTTTAAAAGCGTTGGCTAAATTCCATTCTTTATAAAGATTATCTAATCTGTGTTGACGGTACTCGCCCATAACGATATTGAGTTGATGACATAACTCAATGGCGATTTCATTTCGGTTAATTTGTCGCTCAGATAGTTGCTTTAAGTCGGTCCAGGGTTGATTGATTTGTTCAGCGCTCCCCTGGGGCATATCAACATTAATACCGATGCCAATCACTAAATGACAGACCCCGTCGGACTGCCCCTCAGCTTCCACCAAAATCCCAGCGACCTTTTGCTTCTGATAGAGGATATCGTTTGGCCACTTTAACTGTAGCTCTAATCCTGTAATGGCTTGGCATGCGTTTTTAACCGCGACACCTACTGCTAAACTCAATCCAGACGCCGCCGCAAGACCATCTTCCATCTTGCGGTACTGAGAAAAATAAATGTGCGATCCAAATGGGCTAACCCAAGTTCGGCCACGTCGACCACGGCCTGAGGTTTGGCACTCGGCTAAAACCGTATGCCCATCAGAGATATGATCGCTGTTTCTGATCTTTGTCATCAGAAACTCATTAGTAGAGTCGATAATTGGAAACACATCAATTGAGTTACTATTGCCTAACCCTTGACGTATTTCTTCTGCGTTTAGTAAATCAATGGACTCCGCAAGCTTATAGCCTTTACCATGCACTGAAAAAATATCTAGCCCTAGGTCTATCAACGCTTTAACGTGATTCGAAATTGCGGTGCGTGATACGCCAAACAACTGGCCGAGCTCTTCCCCAGAATGAAAATTCCCATCTGCTAATATGCTTGCGATTTCTGTTTTTAATTCTAACTTGGCCAATTTATCGAGTCCCTTTAGCGTTTTTGACGGCTGTAAGTTCGGACTCCTCGCCCTTCTTCGCCAATAGATTAAGTTCACCTTCATGACCGAAACAGCGCACTTCCGTGGATAACTCAATACCAAATTTGGCAAATACCGTGTTACAAACTTCATCCACTAAAGCCACTAAGTCTTTACCACAACCGTTGTTATTTGTATTTATCAATACAAGTGCTTGGTTTTTATGCACCGCGATGTCGTTTATGGTTTTGCCTTTTAATCCGGCTTGGTCAATTAACCAACCTGCGGCAATTTTAGATTCACCATCACTAACTTTATACAAAGGCATACCAGGAAATTTATTTGCCAGTGTGTCTGCTGTTTGCGTATCGACTATCGGATTCTTAAAGAAACTACCGGCATTACCGGTCAACTCAGGATCTGGTAATTTTGATTGGCGGATTTTGACAACTTCGGTAAATATTTGCTCAGCGGTGGGGTTATCTATATCAGCTAAGGAGCCGTAGGTTGCTATTGCAGTCCACTGTTTTGGAATTGTGAATCTCACCTTTGTAATGATCGCAGTTGCTTTTAGCTCCCCCTTAAAAACAGAGTCTCGATAACCAAAATTACATGCTTGGGCATCAAGCGTCTTAATTTCCCCGCAGGTTAAATCAAAGTAGTCGACAGACGAAATGAACTGACTAACTTCAATGCCATAGGCACCTATATTTTGGATAGGCGAGGCGCCCACAGTACCAGGAATTAACGCTAAATTTTCTAAACCATAGACTTTGTTTGCCAAAAGCCAAATGACAAATTCGTGCCAATTTTCACTTGCGGAGGCGTCAACAAAAAAGTTGCTGTTATCTTCTTCGATGGATTTCCCAAATAATTTAGGAATGACAATTTCACCATAATAATCTTCGACAAATACGCAGTTGCTGCCTTCGCCTAGTAAAATAAAATCTTTTCCATTTTTGCGTCCAATGTACCTACGACAATCTTCAATCGAGTCAATAGAGCTGATCCGTTTGGCATTTGCTTGTAATTGAAATGTATGAAAAGACTGGACTGATATCACGGGAATAACCGACAAAATTAAATGACTAATAATGCGTAATATATCAGTTACTAAAAAAATTACGCACTGCAAACATAATAAATTTACGATTACAGTGCGAAAAGCGTGCTCAACACCCGCCAGCACTAATTACTAGGCAAGGTTTATTCTACGGCTAAAACAATACGGTTATTTACTCTCTATCAGTTTTGTACGCAGTTTTTGCCATCCCTGTATACAGTCGGTCGTTAACCAATACACACAGGGAACGAAAATAAGTGTAACTATTGTTGCGGCTAACACCCCATAAGCTAACGATACAACCATTGGCACTAAAAATTTGGCCTGGACACTTTCAGCGGCTAGCATTGGCATCAAGCCAATAAATGTGGTCATTGAAGTCAAAATTATTGGTCGGAATCGAGTTTGACAAGCTCTAAACACCGCATCTTTAAAACTTAGCCCCTTTTCCCTAAATCGGTTGATTGCGTCAACCAATACTAAGTTATCGTTTATCACAACTCCTGATGCAGCGAGAATACCCAACATGGAGAACATTCCAAAACTAATATCATGGATCAGGTGGCCCATTAATGCCCCTAAAACCCCAAACGGAATTGCCGACATAATTAACAATGGTTGACTGTAGGAACGAAAAGCAATGGCCATCAACATATAGGCAACCATTAAGGCGAGCCCTTCCAACACGATAACCGTCTGCCGGAATTCATTCTCCTCTTGCATCCGCTCACCACGCCCAAACGACACTTGAGGGTGCCGCTTTTGCCATTCAGGAATATAATTTTCCCTAACGTCGATATTTAATGCACGTTGGTCTTCACCTGAATACTCAGCATAAACATACCCAGATTTAAATCCATCGCGGCGGATAATACGTTGGATACCCGCCCTGATTTCAACATCAACAATCGCCATCAATGGTATTGTGCGGCCGTCCTTGCTTCTGATTTTGAGGTTTTGTAGGGTGTCAATCGACTCACGTTCAAATCGTGAATACATGACTTTAACTCGAACATCGCCGCCAACTTTGGGTAGTCGTTGTACTTCTTGACCAAAATAAGCTTGTTTAACTTGCCTACTAATATCACGTAAATTTATACCCAACGCTTCTGTGCCTGGCTTAAGTGTAAAGACAAGTTCCTGTGAGCCTTTATCCATATTGTCGCGGAGCAGATAGATCCCAGAATACGTTGCCAAATGTTGCTTAAAGTCGGCCACGCCTTCTTTTAACGCTTCAATATCTTGCGAATTGAAACTAAAACCAACCCTAGGTTCTAGTGTATTTAGTGTCGATTTTAATTCGATTTCTTCTGCGTCAGGAATATCACCAATGTACTCTTGCAAAAATGCTGAGGCTTCATTAATCGTCATTGCCCGCTTATCATATTGAACTAGCTTTATTTCACTTGTTATCTGAGTGCCCGACAATCGCGTGTAATCATGGTCGACTAAAAAGGGACTTGGTAATTGTTCTACGTGTTCAAGCAGCCTTTTTTGACCCTGTTGGATCTGCTGCAATACTTGTAACATTCGTTCATGGGTGGCCGTAGTGGGTAAGGTAACCGCCAAACGAATTTTGTCATCGGCTATTTGAGGCATAAACGACTGGTTAATATAGTTATTATTTAGAAGACTAAAACCGATAAATACAGCGCCAACAAAAATCGCAATCGTCGTTTGCTTGTGCTTATAGCACCATTGCAAAAGTTTGATATAAAATCGTTCGTTTAGGTAGTCTAAACTTGATGCAATACGTTTTTGGAATTTTGCTAACTTAGATGGTTTTTCACTTGGTTTGTCGCCCTGTAAATGGCGCAAATGCGAAGGCAAAATAAATAGCGCTTCGAACAATGAAAATGCAAGTGAGAGGATCACAACTGTCGCAATAGCTCGCGTAAATTCTGCCGTACTTCCGGGTAAAAACGCCATTGGAGCAAACACGACCATCGTCGTTAACACACCAAACAATACCGGTTTCGCGACCTGAGTTACCCCCTCGATTGCCGCTTCTTCTCCATGCAGCCCAGCTTCATGACTTAAATGAACACTTTCTCCAATAACAATAGCGTCGTCGACAACGATGCCGATCACCATCAAAAACGCGAACAGAGATATCATGTTAAGCGAAACGTCGAAGCTTGGTAACAGCGCAAAGCTCGCAGCAAATGCCGTTGCAATACCTGCACTTACCCAAAATGCAACTTTAGGCTGTAGGAACAATAACAATAAAATGAAGACTAAGATAAGACCGCTTACCGCATTTGAAAATATCGTCATTAGCCGCCCTTGATAGGCTTCGTTCCAATCAGACCAAATGGTCAACTTGACGCCTTCAGGCAACTGTAAGTTTTTTTTGTTTACATAGTCGTTCACGTATTTAGACATTTTTGGAATATTCATGTAACTGCTATTCATGACATCGATTAGTATCGCGGGTTCACCATCAAATGTTGAAACAAAGCGACTGTCAGCCAATCCATCTACAACGGTGGCAACATCTCTTAGATATAAAGATTCTCCCCCCTTGCCCTGACGAATGATAATGTCTTCAAACTCTTGTTGTTGCTCGGCCCTATTTCTAACCGATAACATCAATACACCTGCTTCGTCGCGCACGGTTCCGGTAGATGTATTAATCGAAGAGCTTTTTATCGCATTAGCTACTTCTTCTATGGTGACACCATAGGTCGACATAGCTTGTTCCGTAACTTCAATGGCTATTTCATAGCGACCTTCGCCTTTTAAATCGACGGTTGAAATAAGCGGTAATGACGCAACTTGACGCCTAATTTCATGTGATAACCCGGTAAGTGAATCTCGATTTATGTGCCCGTGTAAGGCAATTCTGATCATCGACTTACGATTAGTTTTTTCCGTTACGACAGGTCGTTCGGTATCACTAGGCAACCCATTAACTGAATTTATTTTTTCTCTAATTTCCTCCGCGAATTCCCTTCTATCAACTCGCTCTTTCCCTCGAATTGTAATAAAAGCGCGCCCTTCCAACGCTCGGGAAATTATCGTTTTAATGCCCTCGACGTTTTTAACCGCATCTTCAAACCTGACAATAATTTGGTCTTCAATATCTCTCGGTCCCGCACCTGGCCAGTTGATGCGAATATCCATAGTAGCCATTTTAACAGTTGGAAACGGTTCCTTCTCTATTGCGAAAAAGTAGCTGACTAACCCTGCAACGATCAATGAAATCATCGCGAGATTTGCCGCGATAGGATTTTTAACCCACCAAGAAACTAACGACTTCATGCTTCAGCGTCCTTTTGCTTTCTTTTCCTTTTTGGCTTCTCGGTTTTTTCCTCGGTCAAATTATTAGGCTGACTTTTTAAGGTTCTTACGGAAACACCTGGTACTGGGGCAACAAGCGCTGAGGTAACTATTTGAATATTGTTTTTAAGCCCTTTGACGACCACGGAATGGTTGTCGCGATGGATCAGTTCAACCTGCGTAACTTGCAGTGTTTGTTCTTCATCGACATACCACACCTTATTATTTGGGTGAACCGATGTTCTAGGTAAAGTACTGGCGTTACTCACACTTACGCCTTTGATACGCGCGTTAACAAATAACCCGGGCAAAATACTATTTTGATTTTTACTCTGATAAATTTCGGCAATTACCCCTAAGGTTCTAGTCCGAGTATCAAACTGCCCTGAAGTACGCATAATCCGCCCTTCCCACTCGGTTATTTGGTCGCCCAGCTCTGTACTCAGCACAACAGGAATGCCTTGTTCGTATTGCTCTTGGTAAAAGTCGATTGGCATTTCTAATAATTTTAAGTCTTTGCCATTTAAAGAAAGGGCTACTTCCATAACGTCATTCGCATAAACCGTCGCGATGACACTATTGCGACTCACTTGCTGACCGATATTGATTGATTCCGAGCGTACCACACCGGTAAATGGCGAGGTAATATTGGTACGTTCTAATTTCAAACGTGAAATTTCCAACAAGGCTTTAGCCGCCTTTAATTCAGCTTCCGCATGTTCAAGTTGTGGGCGCCAGCGCGCTAAGTCATTGGCGTTTTTACGCCCCAAATTGGCTAATTCTAATTCAGCAACATTAGCTTGTGCTTTTACCTTTTCTAATTGTTGATTCGCCTGCGCTACCTTTGCTTCACGTTGCACGACATCCAGCAAGTAATCCCTTTTATCTAGTTGCAATAAAGTTTGACCTTTAACAACTCGACCACCAACCACTAAACTAGGGGACACAAAAACAACTAATCCTTCTACTTGGCTTCGTAAGTCTGCCTGTTGTTTTGGTTTCACTTCTCCTTGGCTATAGGCAAATAGTTGCGTATCACGTTGCTTAATACGTTCTACAAAAACTCGTAACTTTTTAGCTTTGTATTGTCTTTTCTCAGCTTCAGGTTTAAAAAAATCTAATCCATAGAGCGTCAATAAAATAATAAGAATAGCGCTTACAAAAGGGATGGAATCTACAATTTTAGTTTTTAACATGCGAATTAAACTTCTTTGTTTTATTTTCTTCTGAATTTGGTATGCCCAGCGCTAAGATTAACTGAACTCTATTTTTTAGACGTGCTGTGGCAAGCTTCATCAAATCCGTTTCAACTGACGTTCTTGTGCGTTGTGCAGATAACAACTCGAAACTATTAGCTAAACCTGCGGTATATTGAATTTCAGTTTGATTTTCAGCTTCTTTTGCTTCAGCAAATGCTCGACTTAAAAGAGACTGACGACTTCGCAAAATAAGCTCATTTTGACTTGCGGATTCGACTTCTCGCCACGCATCTAAAAGCGTTTGGCGGTATTGTTGAAGGGCGATTTCTTGCGACAACTCTAATTTTTTAGCTTGTTTAGACAAAACATCTCGATAAAAAATGGGTTGAACAATCGAAGCAGAAATCGATGACAACCAAAAATCAAAATCAAATAATTCCTCTATTTTGCTGCGCCGCGCATCCAAATCAAAATTTAATGTAAGCTTAGGGAGCTGACGTTTTTTAGCTGCATCCCAGCTAAAGCCCGCGGCCAATAAATTGGCATTTGCAGCTAGTACATCGGGTCGATTTAAAAGAATGTCCCGAGGCTTATTAAATACAACACCGGTTTCTAATTCGGGAAACGTCAGGTCTATATCAAGTTCAGATTCTGAATAATGCCCCAACATTAAGTTCAGTCTGCGTTTCGCTTCAACAAGCCTATATTGGAGGCCTTTTTGGCTTTCGCGCAATCTAAATAAGTTTGTTTTGGCGTTTCGAATATCGATACCACTCGATAGCCCATTGTCTAATCGATACATCGACATTTGTAATCTTCGATTCTGGTTTTCGATATTGTTTTTGTTTAATTCCAGTAGTTTTTTCTGTTCTATTAGGTCAAACCATGTTGTCAAAAACTGCGATTGCAATGAGTAAGTAGCGGCAACTAAATCGTATGACTTGGCTTCTGCTAACCAAGTGGTTCGTTTTGTTTCATCCCCTAGCCGATCCCACAGATCCACTTCCCATTTTACAGAGAGTCCGATGTTTGAGGAGTCTAAAAATTTTTTCTCATCGTCAACCAGAGATTGGGAATGTCTTTGTCCTGCAGCTAAGCTTGCATCTGGCCACAACTGGCCTGTTGAAATCTCGAAATCTAATTTAGCTTGTCTAAGTCTCAATCTAGCAATTTTGAGACTGATATTTTCATTACTAACTTCTAATAATTTCGCCAATATGGGATCAGGGATCTTGATACCCCACAATAAATCATTATTAGTAGCTAAAAGTTTAGTGCTATATCGCCAATCTTTAGGAATCGCCTCATCGATATTATCAAGTTTGTCCCCCTCTAAATGCTTTGGTTCAGAGGCACAAGCTGTTAAAAACATCACGAGGGGAAAAATTATTATCCGCTTCAAACTAAATACTTCCCTTAAAGACCCTATTTTTAACTCGAGAAACAAGCAGGGTAAACGTATACCCTCTTTATATCTTTTTATCCGTTTACAATCAACTAATCCAAATTTAATTCGAATCATTATAAATAACTAAACAAATAAAAATTTTCTCATAAATTACGGCGGTCAGTTAAATATAAAATCATAAAGATTGGAAATGTTGGTTCTACGTGACGATAGCTTACATGACTAAACTGTACATCTGTAGGTAATAAACCCATACAGGTAATACGACCTTTTGTGGGTACAGCCTAAAACGCAGCGTATCTCACTAACGAATAGAATTGAGTTCTTTGGTTAGCGTAAAGTCCTATATTGGAGTCATTTTGAAAATGATTAATGCCCACATCTAGAGTTAATCGAGGAAAACCAAGCCCTTTTAAATTGAGACTAGAATTAATATTAAACGAATGCCTTGTGTCTGCTCGCTTAACGTCAAACGCGTCGAGTTGCTCATCAAAGTCCAACGTATTTAAGCTGTAGTCAGCCCCAAACATTAAATTACTATTGTAGCGATACCTTGTACCGATTTCATATCGCAAGCCGGTATAACTGTTTTGTTTTTCTTTAGCGGAGGCTAAATTCATTGACCAAACACCTATTATCATTAGCTTTTGACTATAAGAGTAGTTAACTAAGACTTGAGGCCTAATAACATCCGCACTGCGGTCAAAGGAGCTTGTGTAATCATATTTGGCATATTCAAGCATAGGAGAGACGCGAATTTTATTATTTAAAAATGTCGTAAAACGAGCCCCTAAAGACGCGATGTTTAAAAGCGCTTCGCCACCAATACTAACAGATGCGAACCTCGGCTCTATGCCATACTCTGATTGACCTAACTTGGCGTGATACCCGCCAACAAAATCCACAAGCAGAGTATTTCCGTCTGGTTTATTGAGGTAGTTTGATGAAGCGATATTCATTTTTAGTGATAAGCGTTTATCATTATCTAGCAGTTTACTAATCGACGCATTTGCCCCAACAAAAACGCCATTCGCTTCTGTAGGACGCAGGTTTTCATTAAAGAAGAACTCTTTACCATATATAACAACAGATGCTGCGCTTGGTGAATTAACTAAATTATTGTCAACTAACAACCCCGTCAATAATTCTAAATTGTACTGGAGCTTTTCTGGGTTAACTTTGCGCATTTCTAATACTTTTTTATGTACATCCGGCTCTAAACTATTGAGATCTAGTACACGTTCATAAATATCTTCTGCGAGATCAAATTCACCTAAATACTGGTGAATAATAGCTAAATCTAGGTAAGGACGTGCTTGTTCAGGATCTTCTTCTATCAATACCTGAAAATAATTTTTAGCGTCGTCATATAAACCCAATCCCGCAAAACACTGTCCCTGAATATAATAAATATTTAGTTGAAGTTGTTTTACAATCGGGTCGTTAGACGATTCGTCTAACGTTGGCAATAGCTTTAGTTTAACGCAAGCTTCCGCATATTTTTTGTCTTTTAAAAGATTTATAGATTCGAGTAATTCGGTATGAATAGCTCTTAAATCCTGTTCAGAGCGAGCATCGAATGAACATATTAATCCCCAAACGAGAGTAAAAATGGCGGCAAACTGTCTTAAATTATGCATTTGTTACTCTTTTATCAAACGAGGATGAACACATTAATACTACTCTTTGGCTGGATATATAAACAAAAGTATTCATATTAAAACCTAATGATCTCTTCCGCTGGTACCGGTAACTCATATATCAGCGCCAAATTTAAGTTTCGTTGAATGCTGGCATTTAGATAGGTATCTATAAGTAGCGGTGGCGCGCCTAATTTTAATACTTTAGGCGCTTGATCCACACTATAAATTTTATAACCGATATCCTTTAGTCCCATTTTTGGCAACACATCGATATCTTCGATTTTACTGATTACAGCAGCCATCACCTCTGGGGTTTTTAAAGCATCGGCTAAGCTAATTTCTGATTGACTAAATATATTAAGCTGTTCGATTAAATAATCTGGCAAAATTTGCTGAACATTCCTATGCAATAACATACGAGCTAATTCAACGGGGCTATCTTGATACGAAAGTACAAATTCGAGAATTTGCTGTTTTTGCCCCTCGGCAATTACAAAACTATCACCGGCGAGTAGCTTCTCTTTCACCAGTACAATGTTTGCTTTGTGTTGTTCTTGGTAAACAGTTTCAATTCGTTTCTTAATTGATTCATATTCAAATAGACTTTCGTAGAGTTTCTCGCGAACTCTATTAACATGATATTCAGCAGACAGGATCCCCTGCATATGTTGTTGATTCTCGAGTTGATTGAACAAAACAAACTCTTCATTAACATTGTGCTGATTTATTTGCTTCGTTTTATATTGATCAAACTTCACCAAAGAATCGCTATAAGTTTTAGTCACTGCGGCTAGTTCAGAATTAAACCGTTTTATATCGTGTTCTAATAGAGAAAACCTATCTAACACTTCCGGCTCGATTAGCAGTAGCTTTTCAATAAAAGTTAACGAAAATCGTTCTTCTACACCTTTTTCCAGTAAATCATTGGCATTTACTTTTGTGTCTGCCAATGACTTATTGATAGGTGCGCAGCACAATAACAATAAGATAAGCATTTTTTTCATTAAGTTACTTTCCATCAACCAATAGCTCATTAATCTATAGTCCCGCTTGTATCTGTGACCGATTGGTAAGTCGCTGTAATTGTGACATCTCCATCGGCGAGTCGTGTCGCTAAACCACGAGTCTCTTCTGCATTACTAATTATAACTAGCGATTCATCCGAGCTTGTCCAAACAACTCGGTTGGTATAATCCACTGGGTCGCCACCGGTATATGTTCCCACTACAGTGAACTGTTGCGTACCATCAACAACAATAGTTTGTGTGTCAGGTGAAATCGTTAGTGTGCTTAATGTTTCATCTGTTCTAGTGAGCGCGTAAGTACCTGATATTGATGTATCTGGCATTTTTGCCGTGATAGTTACTGCCGCTGTACTGTCTCCTAAACTGGCGATTTGTCCTTTTAAATCGGGTGCGTTACTAACGTAAACCGCAGTTGGCGTATTTGAAGTCCAAGTGACTTGTTCGGAAACGTCGAGTGTTCCACCACCAGCGTAATTAGCGGTTGCGATTAAGTTTGTTACGACATCCTTACCCATGTCATTAAAGCTTGTCGCATGAGTAATTGTTATACTGTCAAAGTTATCTACTGCGTTTGTCGATAAGGTTACATCCCCAGATGTCACTGATTCAAGACCTGTGTCAGTAAACCATTCGGCTGTAAATGCTACTGTATCGCTATCTGTAATTGGCAATACAGGCATCATCAAGCCCTTCTCACCACTTGCGTTACTCACAGTCGCTTTGCTCGACGCTGAACTTGACCATAACACTTGCTCGGTTATGTCTTCGACATAACCACTTGCAAAGTTTGCATATGCTTTTAGTTGATAGCGTCTAGAAACTTTTGTCGCCCCATTGTCATTGACTTCAGTTGGTACGTTACCAAGTGTTATGCTTGTTATTGCGTTAACGACTGTAACCGAAGACGTACCACTAATTGCACTCAACGTCGCGGTCATATCAACATCGGCACCAACAGCAATTGCAGCCCCTGCGTTTGTGATAACCGTAGTATTTGCACTGCTCCATGCCACTTTATCAGTAATATCTACAACAATGTTTTTGCTGCCTGTGTCGTAGGTATATAAACCATAAGCTTTGAAGTCGACTGTTTTACCGCGTCTGACAGTAGGATTTCGAGGGTATACTTCTATGCTAGCTAATGTACCGGATTCAACGGTAAAGCTAGTGACATTAGCTGTATTAACCGAATCATCTGCCGTCACTGTGCCTGTAACGGCTGTTGCACTAAAGCTAACAAGCCCTGCACTATCGACGGTTGTTTCGGTATCACTCGGCGCTGTATTTGACCACAAAGCGGTATATTTACTGATGTCTAAAGTTTGATCATTACTTAATAACATGTAACTCGATAACGGATAACTAGAACCTTGAACAACTGTTGCCGCAGCCACTGAGTTTTGAATGCTACTGACAGTTATGCCATCCAATAACGTCAATCCTGCTGTTCCTACCGTATCTGGCGTGGTTGAGCTATCGGTTACCGTAATTGTTGCAGAGGTTTCATCAGCACTTAATGTTGCAGTAGACACGTTAATATCACCGGTATGTGCTGTTGTAAGATCCGTATCGCCGTCAAATATAATTAGGTCTACTGTGTCACTCGCTTCCCAATCCAAAGCATTAGGATAAACAGCTGTGGTTTTGTCAGAATATACCGCCACTGGGGTATATATCATAGTTTGCGACTCAGCTAATGCATTATCGCCATAACTATGTATTTCTAATGATTCTATGACTGGCTCAACCACTGTTAAATCTATGGTTGCCGTAATACTGTCATCCGCTGTTAATTCCACATCAACAGCCGTGGTATTAGACGATTCATCAAGGCGAATGGCTTGTACTTCGCCATAATTTGTCGCCGTGTCTAGTGAGATCAAAGCTGGATCTAGTGTTGGCGTCGACCAAGTCAAACTTGTTTTATCAAATGCCGAAGTGTCAGAACCATCACTGTAGGTGAATGTGGGTACAACCGTCAATGTTGTTCCAAGCGGTACATCGGTAGAAGATGTGCTGGATGCTAAACCTACGCTAAGAGTAGGTTCACCGATAGTAATAGTTATTGTTTTGGTTACTAAATTTGATGACCCGGTCTCTTCTGGAACAGAAGCCGTTAGAACCACCGTATTAGTTTTTGTTGCCGTATTTGGAATACTTATTCGAGCAAGAGCATTCACTGTGCCTTCATCGATTATCGTCACGGTTGCATCGTCTGTGTCAGCGCTCGACCAAGTCATAATTGAGCTTAGATCCGAACGACTTACAGTAGAACTATCCGTTTTAGTCGCCGTGGCTATGACATCGATACTTGTGCCCCGAGGCACAGTTTGGGAAGCTTGATCTAATGTAATGCTATTGATTAAAGGTACTGAAGCTGTGATTGTCACAGAACTTGTAATAGTCGTTGCTGAGCTGGCCCCGTTTTCGGCGCTCACCGTAATGGTTGCAGTGTCGCCACTACTAGCGGAAGCCGTTACGGTAACAAGCCCAGTATCTGCATCCACTGTGAAGTCGGCATTGTCACTGCTCCAAGAGATGTCAGTTAAGATAGTTGTAGAGGTATCTGAAAGGACACCTGTAACTGATAAATCAATATTGTCCAAGACTTCGACAGTAGAGTCGCCTTCTGGTATTGCCAATGACGTCAATAACGGATTGGTTATAGTTACGATAAAAGTATCTTCAACCGTTGTTGATGAACCATTCACTATAGGCGTTGTCACTTTAATGGTTGCTTGTGCACCAATTACCGAAGCATTGGCTGAAGTTACTTCACCACTACTAGAATTTACGGTTACAGCACATGGGTCTTCTAGGCAGCTCCAAGTTAAATCGTCGAGCAGACCATTTGCGGTACTAGATAATGTCCCATCAGCAGACAAGGTTACCGAAGTTCCCCGCGGAAGAGCGCCACTTGATGTTGTTATCTCGACTGCAGTAACTTCTGCAGGGTCTACCGTCAATGTTACCGTATCAGTAATAAACGTAGATGAACTTGACGACTCCAACGCTTTAGCGGTAATAACAACAGATTCGCCGTCCGTAGCATCGGTTTTAATGGTTACAACACCGTTTCCATCAACTGTTGCAACATCTTCATCACTACTTACCCACAATACCGAAGTTGGAATGCCAGACCCGCCGTCAGTGAGCGTGCCAGCGACACTGAGTGATACCGTTTTACCAATAGCGACATTTGTTTCAGGTGACGTTATAGTAAGCGACGCTAAATCTGCCGAACCTACTGTGACAACAACCGTGCCTTCTACTAACGTTGCCGAGCCTGTTTCAATAGGTGCAGAGACTTTGACCACTGCAGTATTGTTTATCGTAGCAGTGTTCGGAATAGTCATTGCGCCACTACTGCTATCAATTACCGCGTTTGCCGTATTTAAACTGCTCCAAGTCAATGTTGTTGGTGTTCCTGTTGAATTATCAGATAAAGTCCCCGTCGCGGTTAATGTCGTTGTTTTACCTCTGCCTACAAGGGTTTCAAACGAATCGATAGCTATTGAAGTCAATACTGGGTCGCCAACAGTTAGAGTTAATGTATCCGTAACATAAGTGCTTCCACTTGATAATTCTAAAGCTTTAACTTCAATGTCAACGGTATCTGTCGTCGGAGTAGCCCCAGGCTTTATGGTAACCAAACCACTGCTGTCCACCGTAGCAATCGTCGTATCACTACTACTCCAAATTTGAGTTGTTAACAAGGTTGTACTGGTATCAGACAGTAGCGCCGCCACAGAAATTTGTTGTGTGGTGCCAACCGGAACCGTCGTCTCGCTTGCTGACATGGTCAACGTTTCTAATATTGGCTGCCCAACTGTCACAATTACCGTACCGGATACTGTCACACTAGACCCACTTTCGACTGGCGTGGTCACTGTTATAGTTGATTGACTGCCCACTGCGGCGGCATCATCAATGAATACCACACCGCTAGCGTTAACCGTTGC
>NZ_JAUORW010000034.1:0-19311 GCF_030548245.1 Psychrosphaera sp. 1_MG-2023 | reverse complement strand
AAATTAACAAATTAACAAATTAACAAATTAACAAATTAACAAATTAACAAATTAACAAATTAACAAATTAACAAATTTGGAATGGGTAAACTGATCCAAGTTGTAATATTTGCGTTAACTCATCTAATGCTTGTCTTGATTCGATGACCAATTGTGGATCACGTAAATCGCTTTCATTTATTTCGTCACGGTAATTGCGGTCAACCCAGTGATTTAACTCCCCAAACAACTTATCAGACATTAATACGTTTTGATTGGTTGCGGCAAGCTCTTGCTCACTTAATGCCACTCGTAGGCGCAGACATGCAGGACCACCGCCGTTTCGCATACTCTGTTTTACGTCAAAGTAATGCACTTTTTGAATTGGTGTTCCTAAGGTCACTAGCTTATCAAGATAGGCGGAAACATTCGGGTTTTCACTGCATTCCATTGGCGCAATGATAGCCATTTGCCCATTGCCGATATCCACTAACTGTGTATTAAATAAGTATGTACGAATTGCGTCGTCAACCGACACTTGAGCCGTTGGGACTTTAACAAAGTGCATAGACTTGCCCGTTGCGGCTTCGTATTTATTGCCAAGTTCCGCTAGTTTTTGTTCGGTATTTAAAAATGCTTGTTCGTGATAAAACAGCACGTTTTGATTACCAACAGAAATAACGTCATTATGAAACACACCTTGATCAATAACATCTGGGTTTTGTTGAACATAAACCGTATTGCTTTCATTCAATTTGTGTAATCGTGCTACAGCTTCGCAGGCTTCATAGGTATGACGAGCTGGAAATTTGACCGGTGCAGGTTTTGAAGAATCAAAAGCATGTCGACCATATACAAACATTTCAACACCGTTACTGCCATAATCGCTACAAAAGCGAGTGTGGTTTGCTGCACCTTCATCACCAAAATGATCGTTGTCAGGAAGATGAGTATGATGCGCAAAATGTTGCTCGTTATTAAACATTGCTTTCAAAATTCGGCCACTGGTTTCCGGCTCTAACGAACGATGAAATTTGTTGGTTAAATTGGCTGGAGTAAAATGAACCTTATTGTCCGCTGTATCGCCACTAGGCGAAACCGTCGCTGCATTGGCAGTCCACATGCTAGATGCAGAATAAACTGCTCGTAGTACCGCTGGGCTCTGTTTAGCGGCCTGTTCTAACACACTTGCATCCGACCCACTGAATCCGAGACGACGCAGAGCATTTAAATCAGGACGTTCCTGTGGAGCTAGAACACCTTGTTTTAGGCCCATATCATGAAGCGCTTTCATTTTTGCCAAACCTTGTTTGGCAGCCGCTTTTGGATTAGAAATGTCATTTGCGTTATTTAGTGATGCTACATTTCCGACTGAAAGTCCCGCATAGTTATGTGTAGGGCCGACTAGACCGTCAAAATTTGTTTCAAAAAACTTCATTATTTAGATAACTCCTAGCTGCTATCGGACTGAATAACATAATTATTCAGAAAAAAATTTTCGACTTTTTTCCATTTCCTCTGTAAAACAATCAACTAATCAGATTTTATTCTAATTTTTATTTGTAATTTGTATGTTGTTTATTTTACCCTCTCCGCCGAAAGGATTGAATTTAGTGCGTTTCGAGGTAATGAAACAGGTTATATTATACGCAGTTAACCAACAAAATCTAAATGTTGCATAGAAATTGTTGGTGAATTTGCCTTGAGTTCGAATAGAATCGCATATATATCTTATAAGTTAGTATAACTACGCAAAGAATGCGCAACGTCCTGTTAAGTGATTGAGGAATTATGGGAAAATCTCTGGTCATCGTTGAGTCACCGGCTAAAGCGAAGACGATAAATAAGTACTTAGGCAAAGATTTTGTCGTGAAATCCAGTGTTGGTCATATTCGTGATCTTCCTACGTCTGGTGGTGCAAAAAAACCGGCAGAGCGAGCATCCACTAAAGGGTTGTCCGTAGAAGAAAAAGCGAAACTAAAAGCAAAAAAAGACAAAGAAGCATTAGTAGGCCGGATGGGGATCAATCCGGAAAAAGGCTGGGCGGCCAATTATCAAGTCTTGCCTGGCAAAGAAAAAGTTGTCGCTGAATTAAAAAAACTAGCAGCAAACGCTGACCAAATCTATCTCGCGACGGATTTGGATAGAGAAGGGGAAGCTATCGCTTGGCACCTTCGTGAAATCATTGGCGGCGACGACAGTAAATTTAAACGAGTTGTTTTTAACGAAATAACCAAAAGTGCAATTCAACAAGCGTTCTCTAAACCCGGCGAGTTAAATATTGATTGTGTTAACGCACAACAAGCTAGGCGTTTTCTTGACCGCGTTGTTGGCTTTATGGTTTCACCATTATTGTGGAAAAAGATCGCTCGTGGGTTATCAGCAGGTAGAGTTCAGTCTGTAGCTGTGCGCTTAGTTGTTGACCGCGAACGTGAAATTAAGGCGTTTGTGCCTGAAGAGTTTTGGCGTTTACATGCAGATACCGCAACGGCTGAAAAACAACCAATTATGCTTGAGGTGGCTAAACAGTCTGGAAAGGCGTTTAAGCCAACGAACAAAGCACAGATGGACACGATACTTGCGGCCATTAAAGCGCAAACATATACCGTTGTAAATCGAGAAGATAAGCCTTCAAAAAGTCGTCCTTCTGCGCCGTTTATTACCTCAACACTTCAACAAGCGGCGAGTACACGACTTGGTTTTGGTGTTAAGAAAACCATGATGATGGCTCAACGTTTATATGAAGCCGGTCATATTACGTATATGCGTACCGATTCGACGAATTTGAGTTCGGAAGCGGTTGGCGCATGTCGTATGTATATTCAAAGTGAATTTGGCGACAAGTATTTGCCTGAAAAACCTAATCTTTACGGAAGTAAAGAAGGGGCTCAAGAGGCGCATGAAGCAATTCGTCCGTCAAGTGTTGGCGTAGATGCTGAGCAATTGGCGAGTATGGAACGTGATGCGGTTCGTTTGTATGATTTAATTAGAAATCAATTTTTGGCCTGTCAAATGACAGCGGCTGAATATGACGTAACAAACTTAACAGTAAATGCTGGTGAATTTGAATTGCGCGCTAAAGGTCGCGTATTAAAGTTTGATGGTTGGACACGTGTTCAAAGTGCAATGAAAAAAGCCAATGACGACAATATTGAATTACCAAATGTTGCCGTAGGTGAAACACTTACATTAAATGAATTGCTACCAAAACAACACTTTACTAAACCAATAGCGCGTTTCTCAGAAGCGAGCTTAGTTAAAGAATTGGAAAAACGTGGTATTGGTCGTCCGTCGACATATGCTTCGATTATTTCAACAATTCAAGACCGTGGTTATGTTCGTCTTGAAAACAAACGATTTTATGCTGAAAAAATGGGTGAAATTGTCACCGATAGATTGGTAGAAAATTTCACTGAATTACTCAACTATGACTTTACTGCCAAAATGGAAGGTCGTTTAGATGAAGTGGCAGAAGGTGATTTAGAATGGAAACGTTTGTTAGATATATTTTATGAAGACTTTACCAAAAAGTTAGCAACAGCTGCTGGTGAAAGTGATGACGGCGGGATGCGAGAAAATACGCCAGTCCCTACCGATATTGAATGCAGCAAATGTGGCCGTGACATGAATATTCGAACGGCCTCAACGGGGGTGTTTTTAGGGTGTTCAGGTTATGCCTTGCCACCTAAAGAGCGTTGCACCAACACCATGAATTTAACTCATGGTGATGAGGCAGAAGCCGTAAATGTGTCAGATGAAGAAGAACTTGAAACTGAAGTTCTTCGTCAGATGAAGCGTTGCCCTAAATGTTCGACTGCGATGGACAGTTATTTAATCGACGAAAAACGTAAAATTCATATCTGCGGCAATAACCCAATTTGTGATGGTCATGTAGTTGAACAAGGCGAGTTTAAAATTAAGGGCTATGACGGTCCACTTATTGAGTGTGATAAGTGTGGCAGTGATATGCAGCTTAAATCTGGTCGCTTTGGTAAATATTTTGGTTGTACCGGTGAAGAATGTAAAAACACCCGCAAGTTGCTTAAAAGTGGTGAAGCTGCGCCGCCAAAAGAAGATCCAGTTCACTTAAAAGAATTACCATGCACGAAGTCAGATGGTTATTTTGTATTACGTGATGGCGCTTCAGGTATATTTATGGCGGCATCGACTTTCCCTAAATCACGTGAAACTCGAGCACCACTTGTGGCGGAATTGAAAAAGTATCGTGATAGGATCAGTCCTAAGTTTTACTATTTAGCAGACGCGCCGGTTAAAGACCCTGATGGTAATAAAACCGTTGTACGTTTTAGCCGAAAAACCAAACAGCAATATGTCATGACGGAAAATGCTGAAGGTAAAGCGACAGGGTGGAGTGCTTGGTACACCGATGATAAGTGGCAAGTCGAAGACAAACGTAAGAAAAAATAAACGTTTAGAATACGATGATACAACTGCAAAAGGCTTTCAGATGAAAGCCTTTTTGTTTTTGGGAAATAGAAAATAAGGCACTTAAGGTTATTTTTTGAATCCAACGACTTCTTGTCGTTTATGTTGAAGTGGCGTTTAAATTTGGGTAAGCCAATTTTGTAACCACGGGAGTGCAATACTATCTGGGTCTAACGTTTCACAGGCGTCAATTTTCAACATCGGAATGGGTGCTCGACCTTGTAACTCATAAAATAACTCTTCTAGCTTTTCACCAGCACCACAAAACGACTCATAACTAGAATCACCTAAACAAATAACACCAAAGGGCTTTCCTGCATGTGACGGCCTTTTGTCCTGCGCAGCAAAATAAAAATCTTCTATGTTGGACGGTAAATCGCCTTGCCCTGTGGTTGATGTAATGATCAACGATGCGTCAACATCATGGATGTCCGTAACAAGGGGGGAGGCGTTATAGGTCGTTGTATGGCCTGCTTTTTTAAGTTCTTTGTCGATGGTATCCGCTAAGTATTCAGCAGCGCCGTATACCGACCCCATTATGATTGCAATATTTGCCATGGAAAATGACCTTGTATTCAGTTGATTATAAACGATTCTAACATGCAAGATGTAATCACCTGCAACTCAAAAATACCATTTTTGCCAGCCTAGTTTTTGGTATACATTTTTTAATGATGTATCAAGATTTGCGGTTATGGTTAATGGCTGATGACTTACTGGATGGTCAAAACTAATAGATTTAGCAACCAGCGCCAATCTGTGAAGGTTTAAATTGATACTAGCAGATTTGTTTTGTTTACCATCACCGTGAGTTGTATCACCTATCATCGGGTGTCTCAGGTGGGCCATGTGACGTCTTAACTGATGTTTTCTGCCAGTGATAGGGCTTAGTTCAACAAGTGAGTAACGCGAAGTGTCATAGCGCCCAGAAGCAAAAGGCATTTCCGCTATGTCGAGCCTAGTTAATGTGGTGATGGCTGACTGTGGCTC
This sequence comes from Psychrosphaera sp. 1_MG-2023, assembly GCF_030548245.1. Taxonomy (NCBI): domain Bacteria; kingdom Pseudomonadati; phylum Pseudomonadota; class Gammaproteobacteria; order Alteromonadales; family Pseudoalteromonadaceae; genus Psychrosphaera; species Psychrosphaera sp. 1_MG-2023. Next base: position 13,896 of record NZ_JAUORW010000034.1, on the reverse strand, counting down.
GGCTAATTTATCTTTTAACTTGTCAGACTTTTTGTCTAAAATTTCTTTCAAGGGATAGTCTATCGTGGCGTGTTCGGGACAATGTCCCCGGACAATTGCCTGATACTTTTTAGATATAACATGGTTTTGCATTTGTTCTGACAATAACCTTGCAATATCAGAACTTAACGCAAAAACCAAAACCCCAGAGGTGGGCCTATCTAGTCGATGTATTGGGTACACATGTTGCCCAATTGTGTCTCGTGTTAATTGGATAGCGAACAAGGTTTCATGCCTATCAATCTCACTTCTGTGGACCAATAGACCCGATGGCTTGTCAATAACGACAATATATTCATCTTTATATAAGACACTAATTACAGGTGCTTCTGTGAAAACGATTTTACGCATTAAAAGGTTTCTCAACAAATTTACGATCAATAACTGCAACTGCGGCCAGTGTATTTGGTGCGACAAGGTTACGGTTAGCAAAGCTCATTTGTACAACCGGGGACAAATGGAGTTGTGTGGGTAATGGCTTGCCTGCTTGGATCAGTGCATTCATCTTAGGAATAAATATAAATTGTAACCATTGTTCTATTTCCAATGTGTCGATTGCAAAGGGTTCCAAACTTGATAGTGCTGTTACAGTTGGTGTTTCACAAGACCATAGTTGTTCTTCAATTAAGGCGTTTTGAAGTTCGATTAAATACGTCGAGATTTTAGCTGTCATTGGCAAATAAATTTGTAAAAAAGTGCGACTATGATACCACTAAGCATCAAATGTCCCTATAATTCGCACCATCTGTAATTATAAAAAATAATGAGTTTTATGAGTCAGTCCTCTGAGAATAATCCGGTACCTACGTTAGGTGTGTTAATGGAGCAGGCAAACGCCCAGTATAGAATTTTTGATTTAGGGCGTCGGATCCAAACGATTTCTAAATCTGAATTTGACAAAATTGAACTCAATCAAAAACCTTATCCATACCCGATTCAGAAAAAAGCCCGTTTTGCCTTTGTATTTTGGGATAAGTCAGACTCACCAACACACCGCAAAAACCCGTTTATTTGGTTTCTCCAGTTTGAACTCGACGAAATGGGGTTGTTAAAACAACAACAAAGAGATCATTACATTTCATTAGTGATCAAAGAGCTTGGTAATAAACTTATTGCACAAGGGACCCATAATTCAGACAAATTAGACAACCACCCTTATTCTTTTACGCCAGATCAACACCGATTGGCCATGTTTAATGCCAAAGTTAAAGTTGAGTTAAAGCAACCTGCGTCAATGTATTATGAGCACGTACAATCTTACTTTTACGGGGCGTTAGATAGTGACAAATGGCAGGACTTAACGGTTCAAGGTATTGCCGATTATTGCGCTAGAATAAATGATGAGCAAAATGGCCAGAAATTAGGTGACTGTTTAAATGAACTCCCTGTGCAAATTATGGGGTCATTAGCAGCGTCATTAGAGCATGTTGAAATTGGCGTTTCTTTGACTGAAAAGTTGATTGAAATGCAAAACCAGTTTTTACAACAAGGGGATCGCGAACAAGTGATCAATTCTTTAAGGTGCATGGCAGGGAGCCAAAGTAAAACCTTACTGACAGAACAAGTGATTAAATTGTTAAGTAGCGAAGAGGCTGAGGAAGAAGCCCTATATATTGTCATCGCAGGGCGTTTGTGGCATTTACTTAACGATGAAAAAGTTTTGATGGCCTACTTTGAAAAGGTTGCCACCCATGGCAATAAAAACCTGTTTGCCGGTCTATTTTCCGATTTAGTGGCTGTCCCTGAAGTGCGACAGGCATTGCTTTCTTTAGTGCGTAATCCAAATCGTCCCGATGCAATTTCTGTGGCTATTGGACGAGTATTTGGTCGGGCATAAAGTGTCAGTATTTTTTACATAAATAGAATTTTCTAAGTTAACCTTTTGAATATTAATGGTTTAATTTTTGGTATGGATTTTGAATAATACTTGTTTAATTATAAAATAAAATTACTGGGACTTTATGAACTTAACTAAATTATTCAAAATCGGACTTTTCTGCGTCGTCGGTACAGCCAATGCGACAGTCATTACATATAATGACTTTAGTTCGACAGTAGGGTTAACTTTAAACGGTGATGCGCAGGTTGTCGCGGGTAATATATTACAGTTAACACCTGCTCAAGGAACTAAAAATGGCAGTGTCTTTTCAACTGACTTAATTGATTTAACCGAAGGTTCATTTTCAACGCAGTTTTCGTTCAATTTTGATGGCCAAATTAACGGTGGTGCAGACGGCATGGTCTTCACTTTGCAAAGTTCAAGTAATCAAGCTGGCACAAGTGGCGGAGGGATAGGGTATCAAGGTATTAGTAATAGCTTTGGCCTGGAATTTGATAATTATAACAATGGCGCTGGTGACGGAAGCAGTGATTCCCATATTGGCATAAACTTTAATGGCAATATTAACTCGGCTGCATTAGTAACAACAGATGCACTTGGTTTGAGTAACTTAGATAGCCCTAATATTACTTGGTATGCGTGGTTGAATTATGACAATACCAGTAAAGTTATTGATGTCTTTTTTAACGATCAAGATATCTTACCTGGTACTGCCGCTTTAACACATACCGCTGACTTAGCTGCTATTTTAGGTACTGATCATGTTTATGCTGGTTTCACCTCGGCTACTGGCGGCGCTTATACAAATCACAAATTGTTAAGTTGGGAGTTTTCAAATGAAAAAAATGGCACATCTGCATTTGAAGAAGTACCTGAACCTAGTTCGTTATTTATACTCTCAGCCGCTTTGTTAGGTTTAGTTCGGTTATCTAAGAAGAAATAACCCAATAACGTTAAAACTATGTCACTAAAAAGCCGCTTATTAACGCGGCTTTTTAGTGATAAGAATTTACTAAATCGGTCTTTATTTAGTTAGACAAGTAGTCTACAACTCTATTGCGGATCGCATTAAGCCCATTTGTTCTAGAACTGCTTAGTTGGCCAAATATTTTTAAATCAGTCAAATACTGTTGTAAGTCAAATTCAATAATGTCTTTTTGGCTTTGCCCGTTAATCTTACTTAATAAAATAGCAATAAGGCCTTTAACTATTTTGGCATCGGAGCCAATCGCAAAATAGTACTTGTCGTCTTCTAAGTATGCATATAACCAAACATTGCTTTCGCATCCTAATACTCTATTTTCATCCCGTTTGGCGTGTTCAGGAAAAGCGGGTAGCGCTTTTCCCAATAACATGAGCGCCCGATAGCGAGTTTCCCAGCTTGTAGTGGAATTAAGTGTTTGTTCTATTTTTTGAGGTGAAATAGAAAATTGTTTGGCGAGGTGTAGAAAAGTCATTTGTTCCAGCTTTAAAGTGTAAGTAGGGAAAGTGATTTATTTAAGGCGGTTATAAATAAATCAATGTCACCTTTATTATTGTAACAACCAAGCGATACACGGACAGTACCTGATATGCCTAATGCTGTCATTAATGGCATAGCACAATGATGCCCGCAGCGCACCGCGATATGTTGTTCATTAAGCAGAGCGCCTATATCACTAGCCGATTCGTCTTCTACAACAAAAGAAACAACACCGATGTTTTTGTTGGTATTGCCCAAGACTCTAACGGTTCCAATATCATGTAGTTGATTTATTAAGTATTGGTAAAGCGACGCAGACGATTTTGATGCTTCAAAAAACATCTTTGACTGGATAAATTCAAGGGCTGCACCTAAACCGATTATGCCCGCTATATTTGGCGTTCCTGTTTCTAGGAAATGGGGGAATGGCCGAAACTCTGTTTTTTCAATTGATACATGGCTGATCATTTCACCACCAAATTGAACAGGCGTTAATTGGTGTTTTATCCTGTTGTTGACATATAAAACACCGATGCCCGTTGGCCCATACATTTTGTGACCAGAAAATGCATAAAAGTCACAACCAATATCTTCGACATTGACCGGCACATGGGCTATAGCTTGAGCTCCGTCGACCAGTGTTGTTGCCCCTGACTTTTTAGCCCGCTCTACAAGTTGCTTAACCGGGTAAATATTCCCTAGCGCATTTGAACAATGTTGAATCGCAACCAGTTTAGGCTGTAGCAGCATGAGAGACTCAAAATGGGAAAGGTCAATATCGCCGTTTGGTAATACATTAACCACTTTAAAATGGGCATTTTTGAGTTTAGCGAGTTGTTGCCATGGAACGAAATTAGCGTGATGTTCACTGCCTAAAACAACGATTAGGTCGTCTGATGATATATTCTGATTGCCCCAAGCCATGGCGGCTAAATTAATACTGTCCGTTGTCCCTTTAGTCCAAATTATATTTTGGGCGTGTGTGGAGCCTATAAAACTGGCGACATTGGCTCGGATTGATTCGTATTTGTCGGTTAAAGCACTTGCTTGAGAAAAGGCACTGCGATGGACTGTGGTGTTTTCATGTTGGTAATAACGGGTTATTGAGTCTATAACGCTTTGTGGTTTCTGAGTCGTGGCTGCACTGTCTAAATAAACAATGGGGCCCTGTTGGAAAAATGGAAACTGACTTCGAAGCGACATGATGAAATTACAAACTATGAAAAAGAAAGATTATACCAGTTAACATAACGAGAAAAAATTGGAAATTTAAAATGAGCCGCCTAGTATAGACTCTTCAACTTTTTAACTATTGACGCTTATGATATTAATTTTGAAATCTAAAATGGCTTTTGTATTGTTTAGCCTGTTTTCTATCTCCTTAACGACAAATGCTTCAGAAATCATTTGGCCAAATAACGCAAAGCTTGCGGTGAACCTGTCTTACGATGACGCGCTCAATTCACAATTAGATAACGCCATTCCGGTATTAAATAAATACAATATTCACGGTTCCTTTTTTCTGACGTTATCGAACTCTACAGTTCAAACACGTTTAGAAGAGTGGCGACAAATTGCTAAGGACGGCCATGAACTCGGTAACCATACTATTTTTCATCCATGTCGAAAGAATGAAGAAGGTCGATCGTGGGTGCCAGAACATAGAAATTTGGATACCACATCTAACCAAGCAATTTGGGAAGAAGTAAGAATGGCCAATGCAATACTTTTTAGCATTGATGGTAAAACCAAACGAACTTACACGCCACCCTGTGGCGACATTGTGACAGACAATGGCAATTATGTTGAAGCACTTCAAGACGACTTTGTCGCAATAAAGTGGCAGAACAAGTATGGAAAAATATACGATAAAGTTTATATGCCTCACGGGGTTAGCGGTCAGCAGCTAATTGAATACGTTAAAGGCCAGCAGGCCAAAGGGGGAGCGGTGACCTTTATTTTTCACGGAATTGGCGGCGATCATTTATCCGTATCGACTGAAGCACACCGTCAGTTAGTAGCTTATTTAGCAAGCCACAAAGAACAATATTGGACTGACAGTTATATTAATATCATGAGTTATGTAGCGGAATTTAATAAGAAGTAGACGATTAGAATTTAATAACGTTGTCGACGCTGAGTTATTCCGCTAATTCTACGCGGTTGGTTTTTTAATGTTCGCTATAGCTCTGATGGAGAGTTTATAGCGAACAACATATACGGTGGAGACTGATCGAACAGCTCGATAATTATCAGCATAAATTTTAGTTAATTAAATGCGTTAACTGAAATGAACTGCTAATTAACATTCTGTTATGTTTACAGCCAAACCACCGCGAGCGGTTTCTTTGTATTTAGATTTCATGTCGTTGCCCGTATCCCACATGGTTTTTATCACTTTATCTAAAGAAACTTTTTGACCGCCAGTTCCGCGCAGTGCCAAGCGAGCAGCATTAATTGCTTTAATTGCTCCCATCGCATTACGTTCGATACATGGAACCTGAACTAAGCCGCCAACGGGGTCGCAGGTTAAACCTAGGTTATGCTCCATACCAATCTCTGCCGCGTTTTCAACTTGTTCAACACTCGCACCTTGAATTTCAGCCAGTGCGCCAGCTGCCATTGAACAAGCAACACCAACTTCCCCTTGGCATCCAACTTCTGCACCCGATATTGACGCGTTCTTTTTATATAAGATCCCAATGGCACCGGCGGTTAATAAATATCGGACGATTAGTTCTTCATTTAGTGGTTTTACAAATTTGTGATAATACATAGCAACAGCAGGAATTATACCTGCTGCACCGTTAGTTGGGGCTGTTACAACTCGGCCACCGTCGGCGTTTTCTTCATTAACCGCCATAGCAAACAGGTTAACCCAGTCCATAACGGTAAGAGGATCATTACTTTGCTCTGAGCTTAATTTTCGGTAAAGGGAAGGGGCACGGCGTTTTACTTTTAGGCCGCCAGGTAAAATACCTTCAGTTTCAATGCCTCTGTCGATACACGCGGACATCACATTCCAAAGCTCAACTAATTTAGCTTTAACGTCGGATTTTGGCTGACTCACAACCTCGTTAGCCATCATTAGCGCAGGAATTGAAAGGCCGTGTTCTAAACACAATTCTAATAATTGCTTACCTGTCGAAAACTCATAAGGCACGACAAGTGTATCTAATTGGGTTGTGGCCGCCGCTTTTTGTTGGGCAAAATGTTCATGTTTTACGATGAAGCCACCGCCAATAGAATAGAAGGTTTGCTCTGCGACCAACTCATTTTTGTTAAATGCTTTTAAGGTCATGCCATTAGAATGTAAAGGCAGGGTTTTTCTGCGATGAAATACAATTGCGTCTTTGCGTGGGAAGTTCGCTAAGTGTTGACCATTTAAATTAATTGTTTGCGTTGTTTCAATTTCCGATAGTTTTTCTGCAACCGTATTTGGGTCAATTGATTCAGGCTCTTCACCTAACAACCCCAAAATAACCGCTTTACCCGAACCGTGACCAATACCTGTTTGGCCTAAAGAACCAAATAATTCTGTTTTAATATGGGTGACGTTTGCCATTTGGTTATTAATTGATAACGAAAGCACAAATTCTCTTGCTGCGCGCATTGGGCCTACAGTATGTGAACTTGACGGACCGATACCAATACTAAACATATCAAAAACACTAAGCATAAAATTAACAACTCGTTAAAAAAGACGTTGTAATTGTATCCTAGATTGTAAGCTTTCACATCATGATACACATGAGATTAATTTATCCGAGATGTAGGACCAGTTTATCTATAATGGTCGCAGTAACGCCCCAAATTAATTTGTTCTTGTACGGCATGAAATGCACAACCTGAGTTTTATTTTTTCTTGTAGGGCTTATGGTTGAATGGTTTTTACGACTTCTAAAATGCTCTAATGGAACTTCAAAGCTATGGGCGACTTCGTCGGGGTTTAGATTTAAATTTGTCGAAGTATCGATAAATCCAACTAATGGATGGATTGTGTAGTTAGAGATGGAATGCAAACTTGGTAACCAGCCAATCGGTTTTACTTGAGCCGCTGGGATCCCAATTTCTTCTTCTGTTTCTCGTAGTGCAGCCGCCAAAAAGCTAGGGTCGTCATGCTCTATACGACCTCCAGGGAAACTAATTTGGCCAGGGTGTTGTCTCATATGTTCTGCACGTTGCGTAAACAATAGGTGTAACCCAGTTGGTCTTATTACAACAGGGACTAACACAGCGGCCTCTTTTGAACTTTGGTTGGGTGTATAAAACCCCTCGTAACGGGCGTCACGACTATCTATTTGAAACAAACTAAATCGGCTTGAAAAATGCTCTGGTGACATAATTATCCTACTAATTTACTCGATTGATAACCTTGTTCATTAACCGTTACATAGCGGCCAAAATTGGCAAAATGCGATTTACCTTATCAAGTGTTTCTTGATATTCGGAGTCACAAATGGAGTCAGCAACAAGGCCACCTCCGGCCCAACAGTAAATATGTTGTTGATTACATACTAAAGTTCGGATGGTGATATTTGTGTCCATGTCGCCGTTTGGTTTGATATACCCAATTGCGCCACAATACACACTTCGAGGATCAGGTTCCAATTCATGAATGATCTCCATCGCTCTTATTTTAGGTGCACCTGTAATGGAACCTCCGGGAAACGCACCGCGCAATAAATCAATTGCAGTGAACGGTGGGCGGATCGACGCTGTTACTGTGCTGACTAAATGATGCACTGCAGGAAAACTTTCTATCGCAAATAATTGCGGTACTAAAACACTGCCGGGAACCGCGACTTTACTTAAGTCATTTCGCAATAAATCAACAATCATTAAATTTTCTGCTCGGTCTTTTTCGGCGACTGCGAGTTCGTTTGCATTTGCAATGTCTCGTTGTTTGTCCTTAGAACGAGGGCGAGTGCCTTTAATGGGTTTCGTTTCAATTTTATTGTTACAAACCTGTAAAAAACGCTCTGGTGAAACGCTTAAAATTGCGCCTTGGTCGATTCGAATAAAACTCGAAAATGGCGCAGCGTTTTTCTCTCGTAAACTTAAATAGGCGTTCCATTCGTCGCCAAGATAGGAAGCTTTAAAACGTTGTGCCAAGTTAATTTGGTAACAATCACCCGATAATAAATATTCTTGTACCTTATCAAATTTGGTTTCGTATTCAGCTCTTGTCATGTTTGACCGCCACTGACTGGTTAATTTAAATGGCTTATCAAACAAATTAGGTTGTTTGCTTACGTCATTAAGCTGAGTGAATGTTTCAGAAGCGTTTTCGCGATGACTAATAAAATAGACTTCAGTGTAATTAGGTTTAAACAATAAGATTTGATCGTAAATGCCAACGTGCATGTTTGGCATCGATATATCCGTGTTTTTAGGTGCAGGTAAGGATTCATATCGACCGCCAAGTTCGTAATCCCAATAACCAATCGCGCCGCCAGTGAAGGGCAATTTAGAGTCTACATGTGGAATAGTTTGCAAATATTGATTAACTAAACTTAGTGGGTCAGCAGAACTTGTTCCGATTAACTGGTTGTTTTCAAAGATGCTGGTTGTTTTTAAGTCGGCCACAAGTGTAAATCGAGGCGCCCATGCAAAAACAGAAAAATTGCTATTGTTGTGGTCACTCGAGGCCGAGTCTAAAAATGCAGTTCCACTATTATGTTGTAGAGATTGCAGCAAATTGGTTAACTCCGAAGGGGAAACTGGGAGCTGTTTGACAAACATATTTTTACGTCCAATTAAACTATCTGGTTATTAACTAAGCGAAAAAGTTACTAATTTCAACAAATTTGCGTTGTTAAATTGTTGGCTTACGTTTTTCGGAAGAGTATCATCCTCGTGTCTAAATTTCAGTTAATTTACATCGACACTAGGAAGTAAATTAGGTTTTAATCTCCTCATTTGAGATTTTTGTCAACGAAGATGAACAAACAAATGACACACAGCATAAATTAACAACTATAATTTATAAGTTGTTTCCAATATACAAAACAAAATAGAGGTCATTATGACGGTAATCCGCCAAGCCGATTTTATTGAAAGTATCGCCGATGCTCTGCAATACATTTCCTACTATCATCCACTTGACTACGTTAAAGCAGTTGAAGACGCCTATAACCGGGAACAAAACCCGGCCGCTAAAGACGCTATGGCACAAATTTTAATAAACTCAAGAATGTCTGCAGAGGGACGTCGTCCGATATGCCAAGATACGGGTATCGTAACTTGTTTTGTTAAAGTGGGTATGGACGTTAAGTGGGATAATACGGCGTTAACCGTTCAAGAAATGGTTGATGAAGGTACACGTCAGGCATATTTAAATTCAGATAATCCACTAAGAGCGTCAATTGTTGCCGACCCAGCTGGGGCACGTAAAAATACCAAAGACAATACCCCTTCTGTTGTCCATATCGATTTAGTTGCGGGCGATAAGATTGAAGTGATGATTGCAGCGAAGGGCGGCGGTAGTGAAAACAAATCTAAAATGGCGATGTTAAATCCGTCTGACGATATTGTTGAATGGATCAAAAAAACTGTACCAACTATGGGGGCAGGTTGGTGTCCTCCAGGGATGTTAGGAATAGGTATTGGCGGTACGGCAGAGAAAGCGGCTGTAATGGCGAAAGAGTCTTTAATGGACCCTGTTGATATGCCTGCACTAATGGAAAAAGGCGCTGAAACAACGGACGAACAACTTCGCATCGACATCTACAATGCTGTTAATGATTTAGGTATAGGCGCTCAGGGGCTTGGTGGTTTAACTACCGTTGTTGATATTAAAATTAAGTCTTGCCCGACTCATGCGGCATCTAAACCAGTAGTGCTTATTCCAAACTGCGCTGCGACTCGTCATGCTCACTTTTTCTTAGATGGTTCTGGTCCTGCAAATTTACAGCCACCAAAATTAGAAGATTGGCCAAAAGTTACATGGGAGCTTGGTGAAAATGTGCGTCGAGTTAACATCGATAATTGCACAAAAGCTGATATCGCTGACTGGAAAGCAGGTGAAACAGTACTATTAAGCGGTAAAATACTAACGGGTCGTGATGCTGCTCATAAGCGCATTAAAGACATGTTAGACCGAGGTGAAGGTTTGCCGGAAGGTGTTGATTTCACCAATCGTTTTATTTATTACGTAGGTCCTGTTGACGCGGTTGGCGACGAAGTCGTTGGCCCAGCTGGCCCAACGACAGCAACACGCATGGACAAATTTACTGACATGATGTTAGAGCAAACTGGCCTTATTGGCATGATTGGTAAATCGGAACGAGGTCCAGCAACAGTTGACTCTATCGCTAAACAAAAAGCGGTTTACTTAATGGCTGTCGGCGGCGCGGCTTATTTAGTATCTAAAGCAATCAAAAAATCACGCGTTGTGGCATTTGAAGATTTAGGTATGGAAGCTATTTATGAGTTTGAAGTAGAAGATATGCCAGTATCTGTTGCAGTAGATTCTACCGGCAACAACGTACATGAAACCGGCCCAGCGATTTGGCGTGGCAAGATTGCAGACGCTAAAAAAGCGAAATAGATTTTAGTAAAACATTTACTTTAGAATTAAAAAGAGGAACCTAGGTTCCTCTTTTTTCGTTTAATACTACGATGTTACTTTTTAAAACCAGCATCAACTAAAAAGTCACCAGACTCTGCTGCGTCTCTTGCTAAGTCATCAACACGTTCGTTTTCTGGGTGACCTGAATGGCCTTTTACCCAAAACCACTTTATGTCATGACGTGCGACTTGCTCGTCAAGCAACTTCCAAAGGTCGACATTTTTGACAGGTTGCTTCGCCGCGGTTTTCCAACCGTTTTTTTTCCAATTAATTATCCACTTAGTAATACCGTCTTTAACATAGTTACTGTCGGTGGTAATAGATACTTGGCATTTTTGCGTTAACGCTTCTAATGCTTTAATGACAGCTAACAACTCCATGCGGTTGTTTGTGGTCAGTTTGTATCCTTGGCTTAATTCTTTTTTGTGGTCGTTATAAAGCATTAACGCCCCATACCCACCCGGTCCGGGGTTACCTAAACAAGAACCGTCGGTATAAATTTTCACAGATTTCATTAAATGAAAGCTCCAATAAGATGATTTTCAATCTGAAGAGGGAGTATACTCTACCCACATCACATTAATAATAAAAACGATTCATGGCAAAACGACAAATAATTCTCGATACAGAAACCACAGGTATCGACCCGAAAGCGGGTCATAGGATCATTGAAATTGGTTGTGTGGAAATGATCAATAGACGATTAACAGGGAATAACTTCCATGTTTATATTGACCCATGTCGTGCAATTGAAGACGAAGCCATTGGTGTACATGGTATTACAAATGAATTCCTTCAAGGCAAGCCACTATTTAAAGATATCGCAGATGAGTTTTTTGATTATATTCGCGGTGGCGAGTTAGTCATCCATAATGCGCCATTTGACATAGGTCATATGGATAACGAATTTGGTAAGTTGTGGCAAGATTGGACTCAAACTGCAGATTTCTGTGGAATTGTCGATACACTAGTTATGGCCCGCGATAAGCACCCTGGCCAAAAGAATAATCTTGATGCCTTGTGTCGTCGTTATGAAATAGATAATACACACCGTACGATGCACGGCGCCTTGCTGGATTCTGAGATCTTAGCCGATGTTTTCCTTAGAATGACGGGTGGGCAGGGCGATTTAGATTTGGCGCAACAGCTAAAATCAGCGGGATTAAGTAATATCGAAAATTCGACGGTCAAACAACGTAATTTAAAAGTTGTATTTGCCGAACAAAATGAAATAGAGGCACATGAAAGCCGCCTCGACCTTGTAGAGAAAAACGGAGCATGTTTGTGGCGAAATTCACAACAACAATAATTTTTTCACTTTTTTTATTTGTATCCTCATTTGCCAATGCGGTAAATGTTAATCCGGTTTCTATTCCAGTTGACGGAAAACAAGTCAATCCAGTACCAAAATTGGCTTTTCTTAAGAATTTTGAAGGCAGCAACCAAGTAAAATTACTCAATAATCGATTTCGCGTTGATTATGAAGTTGATGAATTGCTAATGTTGTTTTTCCGAAAACACGGTTCAAAACCAATTGTTCTTGTCCGCCCTGATGGTTCAAAACTTTATACTCGCGATGCCGATGGCATTAACCTTGAGTGGCATGCCGACGTTAACTTTGACTTAATAAGAATTAAAAATCCAATTGCTGGGCCTTGGCAAGCGCTTGGAATGATCGAAAAAGACAGTAAAGTTTTAGTCTTATCTGAAGTTGAATTAATTGTTGATAAATTACCAGACCTTATTTTCCAATATGAAGTGTTAAAAGCGGAAGCAAAGATAGTTAATGCGCAAGAAATAATAAGCGAAAGTGGTTTTAGAAGTGTTGTCCGTGTGCGTTCAGCGCTTTATTCGACTAATGACTTAGACCAAGAAAACTTTGGTGCCGATTTATATCGATTAGGTGAATTTTTTGATGATGGCAAAGGGCTAGACGAAAAGCCAAATGACGGCGTCTTTACGCTTTCATACTATATAGATGTTGTCACTGGCACTTGGATGCCTAAATACACACTAGAAGCCGAACTATTTGGACGTGAAATTGAACATGAGCCTATTACGGTCCTACCTAGTCCAATATCCTATAAAGTTAAATTAGCCGGCCCTAACGAACGATACCACTATGTAACGATTGAAGCTGACCCTATGTATATTGAAGCTGATAAATTGATGTTTCAAGGCCTGATCGAATTTCCAAATGGTGAAACTCAAACTTTTAGTTTGTCAGAGCAACACATAAGAGAGTTAGAAATTTTTCAAAGTGAATTTGGTACGTTTAAAATAACGACTGAGGTTTTTGGAAATGATTTGTCTGGGCGCGACTTTAAACTTAAGTTACCTGTTTATGAGATAGTCACAACTGGCCCCGAAATCGAGGCTGAAATTTTACCTGAGATGTCGCAAGAACAACTGTTGTCTGAAAAAGCGGTTGAGGTTGTTCCCGTTGAAGTAGAACCAGAGCTTTCAATCGGCCTTGTGATATTGATTAATCTGATTATATTGGTTATTGGATTTATAATTATTTGGGTTGTTGTCTTAAATAAGGCATTTCCAAACCCTATGAACTTAATTAAATTAATAAAACTTAAAAAATCCGGCGGTGATAAGTCTGCAGGGAAAAAAGAAAAGGTCGATAAAAACAGCCTAGACTTGGACAGTTCTGATGATATTTTAGACCTTAGCTTGCCAGAAGACTAGAAAGTGACCAAAAAAACGTATTTATGAAAAAAGTTGTTGACGGGGTCTGATTCAAACTTTAATATTCGCGCCGTTGTTTAGCAACATGTATCGAAGTAACTGGAGCGGTAGTTCAGTTGGTTAGAATACCGGCCTGTCACGCCGGGGGTCGCGAGTTCGAGTCTCGTCCGTTCCGCCAATTACTTTGATATGATTTAGTGTTAAGACTGGAGCGGTAGTTCAGTTGGTTAGAATACCGGCCTGTCACGCCGGGGGTCGCGAGTTCGAGTCTCGTCCGTTCCGCCA
>NZ_JAUORW010000033.1:0-20672 GCF_030548245.1 Psychrosphaera sp. 1_MG-2023 | reverse complement strand
CCTTCGTCAAGCAATTTACGGAACATTTCAACACCTGTACAAGTTGTTGTCGTTGTATCTTTGATACCTACGATTTCAACTGAGTCACCAGTGTTTACGATACCTTGCTCAACACGACCTGTTACTACTGTACCACGGCCTGAGATTGAGAATACGTCTTCGATAGGCATGATGAATGGCTTATCGATGTCACGCTCTGGCTCTGGGATATAAGTATCAAGTGCTTCTGCAAGCTCAATGATTTTTGCTTCCCATTCTGCTTCGCCTTCTAGAGCTTTTAACGCAGAACCAGCGATTAGTGGTAAATCGTCACCTGGGAATTCGTATTCTGAAAGAAGTTCACGAACTTCCATCTCTACTAATTCTAGTAACTCTTCGTCATCAACCATGTCACATTTGTTCATGAATACGATGATGAAAGGTACACCAACCTGACGTGAAAGTAGGATGTGCTCACGAGTTTGAGGCATAGGGCCGTCTGTCGCTGCAACTACTAAGATCGCGCCGTCCATTTGAGCAGCACCAGTGATCATGTTTTTAACATAATCGGCGTGTCCTGGACAATCTACGTGTGCGTAGTGACGAGTTGGAGTGTCATACTCGATGTGAGAAGTATTAATTGTAATACCACGCTCACGCTCTTCTGGAGCATTATCGATTTGTGCGAAATCGCGAGACTCACCACCGTAAGTTTTAGAAAGAACTGCAGAGATTGCAGCTGTTAATGTAGTTTTACCGTGGTCAACGTGACCGATTGTACCAACGTTAACGTGCGGTTTCGTACGTTCAAACTTTTGTCTAGCCATTTTTAAGTTTCCTTAAATTGATAATTTGACCTATTTATAGGTCGCAATAATTAAATAATAGTTATCGTCTGCCAGACATTATTATGTCTGCGACATTGTTAGGTGCTTCAGCGTACTTCATAAATTCCATGGAGTACGAAGCTCGCCCCTGAGTTGCACTTCGCAACGCAGTTGCATATCCAAACATTTCAGCCAGAGGTACTTGCGCTTTAATGGCTTTTAGTCCGCCTGGTGCATCGTCCATACCGTCAATCATTCCTCGACGGCGGTTGAGGTCACCAACAACATCGCCCATATTACCTTCAGGCGAAATGACTTCTACTTTCATCATCGGCTCGAGTAACTTAGGTGATGCTTTCAAGGCTCCATCTCTGAATGCCATTGAACCGGCAATTTTAAACGCCATTTCATTAGAGTCAACATCATGGAATGAACCATCAAATAATGTTGCCTTGACGCCCAATACTGGGTACCCAGCAAGTACACCATTCTTAATTTGCTCTTGAATACCTTTATCAATAGCAGGAATGTACTCTTTAGGGATAACGCCGCCTACAACTTCGTTAACGAATTCATAGGTTTTGTCGCCTTCTACGCTCATAGGCTCTAACTTCAACCAGACATGACCATATTGGCCACGACCACCTGATTGACGTATAAATTTCCCTTCAATTTCGACCGCTGAAGTAATACATTCTCGATAGGCCACTTGAGGCTTACCGACATTACAGTCAACGTTAAACTCGCGACGCATACGGTCAACGATTATATCCAAATGAAGTTCGCCCATGCCAGAAATAATGGTTTGGCCAGATTCTTCGTCAGTTGCCACTCGGAACGACGGGTCTTCTGCTGCTAGCTTGCCTAGCGCCACGGCCATTTTTTCTTGGTCTGGTTGCGATCTTGGTTCTACCGCAATAGAAATAACTGGATCTGGAAACTCCATTCGCTCAAGCGTGATCTTGTGATCTGGTGAACACAAAGTTTCACCTGTGGTTACTGCTTTAAGGCCTACGGCCGCGGCAATATCACCCGCTCTTACTTCTTTTATTTCTTCACGGTTGTTTGAGTGCATCTGTACGATACGCCCAAAACGTTCTTTTTTGCCTTTAATTGGATTGAACACACTGTCACCAGTTTGCACAACACCAGAATAAACGCGGAAAAAGGTTAAGGTACCAACAAATGGGTCAGTTGCAATTTTAAATGCAAGTGCCGCAAAGGGTTCAGAGTCATCAGCATGGCGTTCGCCAATTGAATCATCTTCATTGATACCTTGTATTGCTGGAACATCTGTGGGGGCAGGCATAAATTCGACAACCATGTCTAGCACAGCTTGTACGCCTTTATTTTTGAATGCCGATCCACATGCACAAAGAACAATTTCATTTTTGAGTGTTCGTTGACGCAAGGCCGCTTTGATTTCTACTTCTGTCAGGTCTTCACCTTCAAGATACTTGTCCATCAAATCGTCGTTAGCTTCCGCAGCCGCTTCGATCATCTCTTGGCGGTATTCTTCAGCTAACTCTGCCATATCCGCTGGAATGTCTTCATAAGTGAATGACATACCTTGGTCAGATTCAGTCCAGTTAATTGCTTTCATCTTAAAGAGGTCAACAACGCCCTGAAAATTATCTTCGGCACCTATTGGTAATTGAACTGGAACCGGTGTAGCACCCAAGCGATCTTTTATCTGTTGTACAACAGACAAAAAGTCTGCACCTGTGCGGTCCATCTTGTTTACAAAGATCATACGCGGTACATGATACTTATCAGCTTGACGCCAAACCGTTTCCGTTTGCGGTTGCACACCCGAAGATGCACACAAAACAACTACTGCACCATCCAAAACACGTAATGAACGCTCTACTTCAATCGTAAAGTCTACGTGCCCTGGGGTATCAATAATGTTAATTCGATGATCAGTAAACTGACCATCCATACCGCGCCAAAAACAGGTGGTAGCAGCAGAAGTAATGGTTATACCACGCTCCTGCTCCTGTTCCATCCAGTCCATAGTCGCCGCACCATCGTGCACTTCGCCGATCTTATGAGAAAGACCAGTATAAAAAAGTACTCGTTCAGTTGTTGTCGTTTTACCGGCATCAACATGAGCAACGATGCCGATATTTCGGTATTGCTCAATTGGTGTCTTACGCGCCATAAATTCCTCTTAATGGTTCCATCTAAAATCTGTTGATTACCAACGGTAATGAGCGAATGCTTTATTCGCGTCTGCCATTTTATGAACGTCTTCACGTTTTTTAACAGCAGAACCTTTGTTATCAGCAGCGTCAGCTAATTCGTGAGCTAGACGTAAAGCCATTGATTTCTCACCTCGTTTGCGGGCAGCTTCAACTAACCAACGCATGGCTAGTGTATTACGACGCACAGGACGAACTTCTACAGGTACTTGGTACGTAGAACCACCAACACGACGAGATTTAACCTCGACGCTAGGGCGAACGTTGTCTAGTGCTTCTTCAAGGATTGTGAGGTGAGCTTTGCCAGATTTCTCTGATGCTACGTCTAACGCACCGTAGATGATTTTCTCAGCTACAGCTTTTTTGCCATCTAACATTACTACGTTGATGAATTTGGTCAATAACTCTGATCCGAACTTAGGATCAGGAAGAACTTTACGTTGACCTACGACTCTTCTTCTTGGCATTTTAATTCTCCGGTATGCTTCAGGAATAACCCAAAACTAATAATTAAGTTTGCTTGGCCTTACTAACGGAGAACCGTTAAGATTTTGGCTTTTTAGTACCGTATTTCGAACGGCCTACGCGACGGTCTGCAACGCCAGCACAGTCAAGTGCGCCACGTACAGTGTGGAAACGTACACCTGGTAAGTCTTTAACACGACCACCACGGATTAAGATTACGCTATGTTCCTGAAGGTTATGACCTTCACCACCGATATAAGATGTAACTTCGTTACCATTAGTAAGACGAACACGAGCTACTTTACGTAGTGCAGAGTTCGGCTTCTTAGGTGTAGTTGTATAAACACGAGTACATACACCACGTCTTTGAGGACATGCGTCCAATGCTTCAGACATATTACGTTTTGTCTTAGAGCGACGAGGCTTACGTACCAACTGGTTAATAGTTGCCATTTAAAGCTCCTGATTAGTTGATTTCTACCCATAGACGCACAATCGCGCCTCCCCTAAATTAAGGGGTGGCGTATTCTAATGCTCGAAAATCAACCTGTCAACCTGCGAATGACTAGGATCAAAATAAAAGATCAGTAGGAATTTGGAAACTTAGTAAGATTTAGAGGACAGCAATATTTATTTAGTTAACGGGCGCCATCTACACCAGTGGGCTCCGCGCTTATCAAACCCACTTATTTTACATGAAATACAATAAGTTAAATCACTAAAACAATTTAGGATGAATTAATTTAACCTGTAAATATTTGATTTTTGTTGTTTATATAATGTTGGACTTTGCCCAAAAAACGCCCGAAAAGCTTTACTAAAATGACTTGTGTTTTGAAAGCCAACAATGAAGCTTGCTTCTGTAATTTGCATTCCTTTCTCTAATAAGCGAGCAGCTTTTTTCAATCGCTCCTGTTGTTGAAAAACAATAGGCGAACATCCTAGGTGATTTTTAAATTCGCTAAAAAACTTGGTTCTGCCCATAAAGGCCATTTTACAAAGATGTTCGATATCAAGTGGTTGTTCGAGGTTTGCAAGAATGTAATTCACTACAGCGTTAATTTGATTCGCTTCAGGGTCATGTTGGCAATAAGCTACAATAAAATCCCGCGTTTGTTGTCGCAACAACCGTGCACTTAATTCAGTTACCGCAAGGTCGATCAAAAATTGTCGATCTGGATTGTTTTCGGTAAAAATTTCTACGATACGATCAAGTAGCGCTTGAGTCTGCGTTGTATGGTGAGTGTGAAGTACCTTATTTTGATAACGCCAATCACCAAACTCTTTATTTTTAGGACTTACTTTATTTAATTGGTCGGCGACTAAATGAACTCGTTCAGGCGCAATCTCAATAGCTAAGCACGTTGTCGGCGTGTTTATATTTGCTTCGGGGAAATCAATTTCCACAACTTGATTTGGGGCCATAACAAAAGATTCATGGGGTAAAAAGACATCGTGTACGTCGCCGGAGTGCATAATCTTTTTGCCTGATACCATGCCACAAAACATCAGTTGGTCGGACACCAGTCCCACTTTGCTAGCACTTTGATATGTATCGTAAATACTGAGTTCAGAGCTCTCCGCGGCAAAACTAACTTTGTTCTCAACTAAGACTTTAGGTGTTCGTTTCACGATTCTATTTTGGATCATCAACCTCTCCTTTCGGACTGTCAGCAAATAAAAGCGAACTTACAGCACAGCAACATCACTAGATACTAGCTAATTTACTCTTGGTTTGTACAGAAAACCACCCTTATAAAATTAATAATAAATAGTCACAACAGGGGCAATTGCCATGATTTATAAAAGACCAGGGGCACCAGGTGCCGTCGTACAATTTAAAGATGAATACCAAAACTTTATTGGTGGAGAATGGGTAAAACCAGTTGATGGCCAATATTTCGATAATGTGAGTCCCGTGAACGGCCAGCCATTTTGTCGAATTCCACGTTCTAATGAAAAAGATATAAACCTTGCGTTAGATGCAGCACACAAAGCCAAAGACAGTTGGGGCACAACTCCCGCGGCTACACGAGCAAATTTAATGCTGAAAATCGCTGATATCATGGAACAAAACTTAGAACTAATTGCGGTCGCGGATACTTGGGATAATGGTAAAGCGGTACGAGAAACCTTAGCGGCAGACGTTCCTTTAGCCATTGATCATTTCCGCTATTTTGCCGGTTGCATCAGAGCACAGGAAGGATCGCTAGCTGAAATAGACGAAAACACGATGTCGTATCACATACACGAACCACTTGGTGTCGTTGGCCAAATTATTCCGTGGAACTTCCCTATATTAATGGCGGCTTGGAAACTGTGTCCGGCATTAGCAGCTGGTAACTGTGTTGTCCTAAAACCAGCGGAACAAACACCAGCTTCGATACTTGTTGTTGCAGAGCTCATTCAAGACGTCCTTCCTCCTGGCGTCCTAAATATCGTAAATGGCTTTGGTGTCGAAGCCGGACAAGCATTGGCAACCAGCGATAGAATCGCCAAAATTGCCTTCACTGGTTCGACTCCTGTAGGTTCTCATATTTTAAAATGTGCTGCAGAAAACATTATTCCATCAACCGTTGAACTTGGTGGTAAGTCACCAAACATCTACTTCCCAGACGTGTTTGATCACGAAGACGAATATCAAAGTAAATGCATTGAAGGCGCTGTATTAGCGTATTTCAACCAAGGGGAAGTATGTACCTGCCCGTCTCGTCTTTTTGTTCACGAGGACATTTATGATGAATTTATCGAAAAGGTTATCGCCCGAAGTAAACTTATTAAGCGAGGCGATCCATTAGACACTGAAACTATGGTGGGCGCTCAAGCATCCAAAGAGCAATTTGATAAAATCATGTCTTACATTGAAATAGGTAAGAATGAAGGAGCGAAAGTACTAATTGGCGGTAATGTCGAATCAATTGATGGTGATCTGAGTACCGGCTATTACATCCAACCTACATTGCTTGAAGGCCATAATAAAATGCGTGTTTTTCAGGAGGAAATATTTGGCCCTGTCATTTCAGTTTCAAAATTCAAAGATGAAGCAGAAGCTCTTGAATTAGCCAACAGCTCAGAGTTTGGATTAGGGGCAGGTGTATGGTCCCGTGATATGAATAAAGCCTTTAGAATGGGTAGGAAGATTCAAGCTGGACGAGTTTGGACCAACTGTTACCACATGTACCCAGCTCATGCAGCATTTGGCGGCTACAAAAAATCAGGTATCGGCAGAGAAACCCACAAAATGGCTTTAGAACATTATCAGCAAACCAAAAATCTTTTGGTGAGCTACGACATTAATCCATTGGGATTTTTCTAGAACCTACCACGACCAGCTGTGATCATTTTGGTCCAGTTGGTCAGCATTTTATTTGTAATTGACTAACGTCGAGACACAAAAAAACCCGCTAAATTAGCGGGTTTTTATTATCTAATGTTGAGACTTACTCATTCCCAACATTAAGCGCTGCGACAAGTTGCTGTTCAGCATCTTCTGCAGTTACTGATTCAGTATCTTCTACTTTATCAAACGCGGCTGCGGCTGCGGCTTTTTCCAAGTGGTAACTGAAACCAGTACCCGCTGGGATTAGACGGCCAACAATAACGTTTTCTTTCAGACCACGTAAGTCATCGCGTTTACCAGAAACAGCTGCTTCTGTAAGTACACGAGTCGTTTCCTGGAACGAAGCTGCAGAAATAAACGATTCAGTTGCCAAAGAAGCCTTAGTTATGCCGAGTAAGTCTCGGTCAAATTTCACTAAGTCTTTACCTTCTGCCAATAACTTACGGTTAGCAATTTTCACTTTAGATACTTCAACCTGTTCTCCAATTAGGAACTCAGATTGACCTGCATCAGTGATGATAGCCTTACGTAACATTTGACGACAGATAGCTTCAATGTGCTTGTCGTTAATTTTTACACCTTGTAGACGGTATACTTCTTGAACTTCATTTACGATGTAGTTCGAGAATGCAGTTATACCACGTAGACGTAGGATGTCATGCGGAGCCTCTGGGCCATCAGCAATAACTTCACCAGTATAAACTGATTCACCTTCGAACACGTTAAGTTGACGCCATTTAGGGATCATCTCTTCGTGCGCATCGCCTTCCTCAGGAGTAATAACTAAGCGTTTCTTACCCTTCGTTTCTTTACCAAAACTAACAGTACCGCTAATTTCAGCAAGGATAGCAGGTTCTTTTGGCTTACGAGCTTCGAACAAGTCTGCAACTCGAGGTAGACCACCCGTGATGTCACGAGTTTTTGAACCTTCTTGAGGTATACGTGCTAATACGTCACCTGGTACAACTTGAGAACCGTCTTTAGCTTCAATCGTAGTGAATGAAGGTAAACGAATTTCCTGCATACCTGATTCGCCAGAATCTACAATTAGTTTCGGCTCTTTTGCGTTAGCTAAAGACAGGTCTTTAACAACAGTACGAGTCAAACCAGTTAGTTCATCTGTCTGTACTTCTGTATTCGCTTCTTCAACGTCAGAGAATTGGATCTTCGCTGGACGTTCAACAATAATTGGATGCGAATGCGGGTCCCAGTTTGCAACAATGTCGTTACCTTTAACGTCATCATTGTCTTGGATAGTCATAACCGCACCATATGGCAGTTTATAACGCTCGCGTTCACGACCTTGGTCGTCAATAATTGTTACTTCAGCAGAACGAGATGTGATTACAATCTTACCATCACGGTTTGTAACGTGTTTCGCGTTATGAAGACGAACAGTACCGTCACTCTTAACTTGAACACTGTTAGCTGCCGTGTTTCTAGATGCCGCACCACCGATGTGGAAAGTACGCATCGTAAGCTGTGTACCTGGTTCACCGATAGATTGAGCAGCGATAACACCAACTGCCTCACCTTGGTTAATCAGGTGACCACGTGCTAGGTCACGACCGTAACAGTATGCACAAACACCAAAATCGTTTTCACAAGTGATGATTGAACGTACTTCAACTTCGTCAACTGAATGCTGCTCTAACAAGTCACACAATTTCTCGTCTAACATAGTGCCAGCTTCAACTAAAACTTCTTTCGACTTAGGAATTGTTACATCTGTAAGTGTTACACGACCAAGTACACGTTCACGAAGTGGCTCAACAACGTCGCCGCCTTCGATTAATGGCTTCATCGTGATACCTTCAGTCGTACCACAGTCTGTTTCGTTGATAACCAAATCTTGGCCTACATCAACAAGACGTCGAGTTAGGTAACCCGAGTTAGCTGTTTTCAATGCCGTATCGGCCAAACCTTTACGCGCACCGTGAGTAGAGATGAAGTACTGTAGTACGTTCAGACCTTCACGGAAGTTTGCAGTGATTGGCGTTTCGATGATTGAGCCATCTGGCTTAGCCATCAAGCCACGCATACCAGCTAGCTGACGTATCTGAGCGGCACTACCACGAGCACCAGAGTCAGCCATCATAAATACGCTGTTAAATGATGGTTGAGTTTCCTCTACACCGTCACGGTTTATAACCGTTTCAGTAGAAAGGTTGTCCATCATGGCTTTAGAAACTTTTTCGTTAGCCGTTGACCAGATATCGATAACTTTATTGTATTTCTCACCAGCTGTTACTAGACCTTGTTGGAACTGGTCTTGAATTTCAGCAACTTCTGCTTGAGAGTCTTCAATAATGTCATATTTAGCATCTGGAATAACTAAATCGTCGATACCGATAGAGTTACCCGCTAACATCGCGTAGTGGAAACCGGTATACATGATTTGGTCAGCGAAGATTACAGTGTCTTTAATTCCAAGACGACGGTAACACTCGTTGATCAACATTGAGATTTGTTTTTTGCCTAACGCTTGGTTCATGAATTCAAACGGGAATCCAACTGGCGCGAT
Organism: Psychrosphaera sp. 1_MG-2023; assembly: GCF_030548245.1. Classification (NCBI taxonomy): domain Bacteria; kingdom Pseudomonadati; phylum Pseudomonadota; class Gammaproteobacteria; order Alteromonadales; family Pseudoalteromonadaceae; genus Psychrosphaera; species Psychrosphaera sp. 1_MG-2023. Next base: position 11,333 of record NZ_JAUORW010000033.1, on the reverse strand, counting down.
CATAGATAAGATTGCACGACCGACAGTCGTAGCAACAAGACCTGTGTGCTCAGAACGATTTCCATCTTCATCAAAAGTCACTTGAGTCATGCGCACTTTTACACGAGCATGAAGATCGGCATAACCTGTACGGTATGCTTTCTCAGCTTCTTTTGCATCTTTGAATACTATGCCTTCGCCTTTCGCATTAATGCGATCACGAGTCATGTAGTACAAACCTAATACAACGTCCTGTGAAGGTACGATGATTGGCTCACCATTCGCTGGAGAAAGAATGTTGTTTGTTGACATCATCAACGCACGAGCTTCTAACTGAGCTTCTAAAGTCAAAGGTACGTGTACAGCCATTTGGTCACCATCGAAGTCGGCGTTATATGCCGCACATACTAATGGGTGTAACTGAATCGCTTTACCTTCGATTAGAACTGGTTCAAACGCTTGAATACCAAGTCTGTGAAGCGTTGGTGCACGGTTTAACATAACTGGATGTTCACGGATAACTTCATCTAAGATATCCCAAACTTCCGCAACTTCGCGCTCAACCATTTTCTTAGCTGCTTTAATCGTCGTAGCCATGCCACGAAGTTCAAGTTTGCCATAGATAAATGGTTTAAATAACTCAAGTGCCATCTTCTTAGGAAGACCACACTGGTGCAATTTAAGAGTAGGACCAACCGTGATTACAGAACGACCAGAGTAGTCAACACGCTTACCTAGTAGATTCTGACGGAAACGACCCTGTTTACCTTTGATCATATCAGCCAAAGATTTAAGAGGACGTTTGTTAGAACCTGTGATAGCGCGGCCACGACGACCGTTATCTAGTAATGCATCAACCGCTTCTTGTAACATACGTTTTTCGTTGCGAACGATAATATCAGGCGCAGCAAGGTCTAAAAGACGCTTCAAACGGTTATTACGGTTAATAACACGACGGTATAAGTCATTCAAATCAGACGTCGCAAAACGGCCACCATCTAGTGGTACCAATGGACGAAGATCTGGTGGAAGAACAGGCAATACTGTCATAACCATCCATTCAGGACGGTTACCAGAATTAACAAACGCTTCCATTAATTTAAGGCGTTTAGTTAATTTTTTACGTTTTGTTTCAGACGTAACAGTAGGAAGTTCTTCTTTCATCTCAGCATATTGCTGATTGATGTCGATGTCTTTTAAAAGATCGAAAACGGCTTCAGCACCCATTTTCGCTTCAAATTCATCTCCGTGCTCTTCTAATGAGTCTAAATATTCTTCTTCAGACAACATTTGACCTTTTTCAAGTGTCGTCATGCCAGCTTCAACAACGGCATAAGACTCAAAATAAAGGACACGTTCAATATCACGTAACGTCATATCAAGCATTAAGCCGATACGAGACGGTAATGATTTTAGGAACCATATATGTGCAACTGGGCTTGCAAGTTCGATATGACCCATACGTTCACGACGTACTTTAGTCAATGTCACTTCTACGCCACATTTTTCACAGATAACACCACGGTGCTTAAGACGCTTGTATTTACCACACAAACATTCGTAATCTTTTACTGGACCAAAGATACGCGCACAGAACAACCCATCGCGTTCAGGTTTGAACGTACGATAGTTGATGGTTTCTGGCTTTTTAACTTCACCAAAAGACCATGAGCGAACTACGTCCGGAGACGCTAAGCCGATTCGAATTGAATCAAACTCTTCGCTTTTATTTTGTTGTTTCAAAAACTTAAGTAAGTCTTTCACTTTTGTTCTCCTGTCGGAGTGAAACATTGGGGCAAACGCAATTGTCTACCCCACCACTCAATTTCTACAGAAACCTAAAGGGCTACCTTTAGATTTACTCTTCTTCCAGCTCGATGTTTAAACCTAACGAACGGATTTCTTTCAACAATACGTTGAATGATTCCGGAATCGCAGGTTCCATGCGATGGTCACCATCAACGATGTTTTTATACATCTTAGTACGACCATTAACATCATCTGACTTAACAGTTAGCATTTCTTGAAGCGTGTAAGCAGCACCATAAGCTTCTAGTGCCCATACTTCCATCTCTCCGAAACGCTGACCACCGAACTGAGCTTTACCACCAAGTGGTTGCTGAGTTACTAGACTGTATGAACCAGTTGAACGTGCGTGCATCTTGTCATCAACCAAGTGGTTAAGTTTAAGCATGTACATGTAACCAACAGTTACTTTACGTTCGAACGCATTACCAGTACGACCATCAAACAGGGTAAATTGACCACTGCGAGGCATATCGGCAAGTTCAAATAAGTCTTTGATTTCTTCTTCGGCAGCACCGTCGAATACTGGAGTCGCAATTGGCACACCAGCACGCAAGTTTTGTGCTAAACGGCGAACTTCATCATCAGAGAAAGTATCAATATCAACTTCTTGACGCGAAGTACCAGATGCGTAGATTTTGCCTAGGAATTCACGGATTTCCGCAAGTTCTTTCTGCTCTTTAATCATGCGGTCAAGTTTTTCACCCAAACCACGAGCAGCCATACCTAAGTGTGTTTCTAGTATCTGACCAACGTTCATCCGCGACGGTACACCTAGCGGGTTCAATACGATATCAACAGGCTCGCCATATTTATCATGAGGCATATCTTCCACTGGAACAATAGTAGAGATTACACCTTTGTTACCATGACGACCGGCCATTTTATCACCAGGTTGGATACGACGTTTAACAGCAAGATATACTTTAACAATTTTAAGTACACCTGGTGCCAAGTCATCACCTTGAGTGATCTTACGACGTTTAACTTCATATTTTTTATCATATTCAGTTCTAAGCTCTTCGTAGCTAGCCGCTAATTGCTCTAGTTCGTCTTGCTTAGTTTCGTCGCTTAGGCTTTGTTGGAATAACTTCTCACCAACTAGACCAGCTAAAGAAGCTGCGTCTGCGCCACCAGAAACTAATAATTCACGCGTACGAGCGAATGTATTGTTTTCTAGGATTCTAAACTCTTCATTTAAGTCTTTCTTAGCTTGCGCTAATTGCATCTCTTCGATGTCTAATGCACGTTTGTCTTTCTCAACACCGTCACGAGTAAAGACTTGAACGTCGATAACCGTACCAGATACTGAGTTAGGAACGCGAAGCGAACTGTCTTTAACGTCAGACGCTTTTTCACCAAAGATTGCTCGTAAAAGTTTCTCTTCCGGAGTTAGCTGTGTTTCGCCTTTAGGCGTAACTTTACCAACTAAGATGTCACCGCCTTTAACTTCAGCACCGATATAAACGATACCAGAGTCATCTAGTTTACCTAGAGCAGCTTCACCAACGTTTGGAATATCAGCAGTTACTTCTTCAGGACCTAATTTCGTGTCGCGAGCAACACAGCTTAGTTCTTGAATGTGAATTGTAGTCAAACGGTCTTCTTTAACAACGCGCTCAGATACGAGTATCGAGTCTTCGAAGTTATAACCATTCCACGGCATGAATGCCACGCGCATGTTTTGACCAAGTGCCAATTCACCTAGATCCGTTGAAGGACCGTCAGCTAATACGTCACCACGTTGTACCGGTTCACCAGCGCTAACTGTTGTGCGTTGGTTGATACAAGTATTTTGGTTAGAACGGGTGTATTTAGTTAAGTTGTAAATATCGATACCGGCTTCACCAGGACGACACTCACTTTCGTTAACTTTAACAACGATACGAGAAGCATCAGCATAATCTACTGTACCACCACGTTTCGCGACTACTGTTACACCAGAATCTTTTGCTACTACGGCTTCAACACCAGTACCAACTAACGGCTTATCAGCACGTAAAGTAGGAACGGCTTGACGTTGCATGTTCGCACCCATTAAGGCACGGTTAGCATCATCGTGTTCAAGGAACGGGATTAAGCTTGCCGCAACAGATACAACCTGTTGTGGTGCTACGTCCATGTACTGAACTTGGTCAATACTCGTAATAGTAAATTCATTTTTAAATCGACATGGAACTAGTTCGTCAGTTAAACGACCTTCAGCATCCATTTCCGCACTCGCCTGAGCGATTACGAACTTGTCTTCTTCAATTGCAGAAAGGTAATCAATTTCACCAGTCACTACACCATCAACAACACGACGATATGGTGTTTCTAAGAAACCATATGAGTTAACTCGCGCGTAAACTGACAATGAGTTGATCAAACCGATGTTTGGTCCCTCAGGTGTTTCGATTGGACATACACGACCATAGTGAGTCGGGTGAACGTCTCGAACTTCGAAACCTGCACGTTCACGTGTTAAACCACCTGGGCCTAATGCAGAAATACGACGTTTGTGCGTCACTTCTGAAAGCGGGTTGTTTTGGTCCATGAACTGAGATAATTGGCTAGAACCAAAGAATTCTTTGATTGCAGCTGAAATAGGCTTAGCGTTAATTAAGTCTTGTGGCGTAGTACTATCTAAGTCACCAAGGCTTAAGCGCTCTTTAACAGCACGTTCTACACGCACTAAACCAACGCGGAATTGGTTTTCTGCCATTTCACCAACAGAACGGATACGACGGTTACCTAAGTGGTCGATATCATCAACGTCGCCTTTACCGTCACGAATGTCGATAAGGGTTTTCATTACGTCAATAATGTCTTGCTTACTTAGTGTACCTTCACCCGTTAAGTCGTCACGGCTAACACGACGGTTAAACTTCATGCGGCCAACAGCAGACAAGTCATAACGTTCTAGAGAGAAGAACAGATTGTCAAACAACGCTTCTGCAGAGTCTTTTGTCGGTGGCTCGCCTGGGCGCATCATACGATAAATTTCGATTAATGCTTCTAAGCGGTCAGATGAAGAGTCAACACGTAGAGTGTCAGATATATATGAACCGTGATCTAACTCATTAGTGTAGATAATTTCAAATTTCTTGTGACCTACTTCAGCTAGTTTAGCGAGTAGTTCAAGAGAAATTAGATCGTTAGCGTTAGCAACGATTTCACCGGTTGATTCATCAACATAGTTTTTCGCAAGAACTTTGTCGATAATATATTCGTGAGGAACTTCTATCTTACTGATCTTCGATTTTTCCATCGTACGAATATGACGGGCTGTAATACGACGACCAGTTTCAACAATCACTTCACCGTCTTGATCTTTAATATCAAAAACAGCAGTTTCACCACGAAGGCGTGAAGGTTGAAGTTCCATTAAGATTTTATCGCCTTTGATTTCAATAGCGATATTATCGAAGAATAATTCTAGAATTTCTTCTGTAGAATAATCTAATGAACGTAGGATGATAGTTGCCGGTAATTTACGACGACGGTCAATACGTACAAATAGGTTATCTTTAGGATCAAACTCAAAGTCTAACCAAGAACCACGGTAAGGAATAACACGTGCATTATATAAAACTTTACCAGATGAGTGTGTTTTACCTTTGTCGTGATCGAAGAATACACCAGGTGAACGGTGTAACTGGGACACGATAACACGCTCAGTACCATTGATTACAAAAGTACCGTTATCTGTCATTAATGGCATTTCGCCCATGTAAACTTCTTGCTCTTTGATATCTTTAACAGTACCTGGAGCAGCTTCTTTATCCATAAGAACTAAACGAAGTTTTACGCGCAGTGGTGCAGCGTATGTGACACCACGGATTTGACATTCTTTAACATCAAATACAGGTTCACCAACGCGATAGCTAACAAATTGTAACTCTGCGCTACCTGAATAGCTCTTAATAGGGAAAACAGAACGGAATGCAGCTTCAATGCCGTTATTACCGTCTACGTCCGCTTCAATGAACTTATTATAAGATTCAAGCTGAACTTGTAGAAGATAAGGCATGTCCAAAACGTGTTCGCGCTTGCCAAAATCCTTACGAATTCGTTTCTTTTCAGAATAAGAGTAAGCCATGTGGTTCCTCAGCTTGCTGATTTTTGACCCTATAAGCCTGTTAGTAATAGACTAAACAGACTACCTTTTAACAGTAAAATCGTTCTTTATATGCGATTAGCAGAATGATATTACTGTCATTTTATTGCAATATAAAAGTTTTCAACTGATATAGCGCAAAAAGGCCGGTGATATTTTATCACCAGCCCATGCCTAAAACTTAGGCAGATAATCTAACAAAAGTTAGATTATTTGATTTCAACAGACGCGCCTGCTTCTTCAAGAGCTGCTTTAAGCTCTTCTGCTTCGCCTTTAGAAACTGCTTCTTTAACAGCGATAGGTGCAGATTCAACCATACCTTTAGCTTCTTTAAGACCAAGACCAGTCGCAGCACGTACAGCTTTGATTGATGCAACTTTGTTAGGGCCAGCAGCCGTTAACATTACGTCGAATTCAGTTTGCTCTTCAGCAGCTTCACCAGCCGCAGGACCAGCAACAACAGCAGCAGCTGCAGTTACACCGAATTTTTCTTCCATTGCTTCAACAAGTTCTACAACTTGCATTACAGACATTTCTGCAATTGCTTCTAAGATTTGTTCGTTTGTTACAGACATTTTAAATTCCTACTTTGTAAGCGATTAATTCGCTTTAAATAACTTTCACCAAAAACTGCTAAATAGTTCAAATAAATGAAACTAAAAATTATGCAGCTTCTTTCGCTTCTTTTACAGCTGCTAGTGTTTTCACTAGTTTGCCGGCAGAGGCTTCTTTCATAACGCTCATTAGTCGTGCGATAGCTTCGTCGTATGTAGGTAGAGATGCAAGCACGTCTACGTCTACTACGTTGCCTTCAAACGATGCACTCTTAAGTTCAAACTTTTCGTTTTTCTTTGCGAAATCTTTAAAGATACGCGCACCAGCACCTGGGTGCTCATGAGAAAATGCGATAAGAGTTGGACCTACGAATACGTCTGAAAGACATTCGAAGTCAGTACCAGCAACTGCAAGCTTGGCTAAAGTGTTGCGAACAACCTTCATCCATACGCCGTTTTCACGTGCTTCTTTACGAAGATTTGTGATTGCAGTAACAGATACACCACGAGCATCAACAACAACTGCTGATAGAGCGCCTTTGGCTGCTTCTTGGACTTCAGCAACTACTGCTTTTTTGCCATCAAGATTTAGGGCCATTAGCTTTTCTCCTGGTTTGAATTGATTTTACAATCAACTCTTTTACTTAAGTTTAAGACTAAGTCTTAAACAGCTTCGGTGAAAGCCAGAAGGTATTCTTCTGGGGTCATCACCATCTGCGTAGGAAATTAAGTTTCTAAGCTAAGCTTATCAACACCTACGGTCTTGGACGGAAACACGAACCTAAGTTCATGTTTCAACCCGAATTCGTAGATTATCTTTCTGTAGAAAGAGAACCTTGGTCAACTGCAAGACCAGCACCCATCGTAGTAGAAAGAGAAATTTTCTTTACGTAAGTACCTTTTGCTGAAGACGGTTTTGCTTTAACGATAGCAGCTAATAGTGACTCAAGGTTTTGCGCAATCGCAACCTTATCAAAATCAACTTTACCAATAGAAGCATGGATAATACCATTTTTGTCGTTACGGTAACGAACCTGACCAGCTTTAGCATTTTTAACTGCTGTAGCTACGTCTGGAGTTACTGTACCAACTTTAGGGTTAGGCATTAGGCCACGTGGACCTAAGATTTGACCTAATTGACCAACAACGCGCATCGCATCAGGAGATGCAACAACTACGTCGAAGTCCATAACGCCGGCTTTAACTTGCTCAGCTAGGTCTTCCATACCAACGATGTCAGCGCCAGCTGCTTTAGCTGCGTCTGCGTTAGCACCCTGTGTAAATACCGCAACACGTACATCTTTACCAGTACCGTTAGGTAGTACAGTAGCACCACGAACGTTCTGGTCAGATTTACGAGGATCAATACCAAGATTGATCGCAACGTCGATACTTTCTTTGAATTTTGCAGTAGCTAGCTCTTGTAAAAGAGTAACCGCTTCGTCAATGCCATATTCGCGAGTTGCATCAACTTTTTCACGTATCAAACGTGCGCGTTTAGTTAATTTAGCCATTGATTATCCCTCTACATTCAAGCCCATTGCACGGGCAGAGCCAGCAATGGTGCGTACTGCTGCGTCCATAGACGCTGCTGTTAGATCAGGTTCTTTAGTCTTAACAATTTCTTCTAACTGCGCACGAGTTACTGTGCCCACTTTTTCAGTGTTAGGACGACCTGAACCAGACTTGATACCAGCTGCTTTCTTAAGTAAATAAGCTGCAGGTGGTGTCTTAGTTTCGAATGTGAAAGAACGATCGTTATAAACCGTAATAACAACTGGCACTGGCGCGCCTTTTTCCATTTCGCCAGTTTTTGCGTTAAACGCTTTACAGAATTCCATGATGTTCACACCATGTTGACCTAGAGCAGGACCAACTGGAGGACTTGGGTTCGCTGCACCAGCTGCAACTTGCAACTTGATTAGCGCTTCAATTTTCTTAGCCATTTTAGCTTCCTCTTTTTTTGGGTCTTAGCCTAGTAAGAACGAGGTTTCTTACTCAGCGGCTTCCCAGTTTCATTTTTTGTACATGAACTAAATCACACACAAAAGGGTCGCGCATTATATAGACAATCGCAACCCTTTACAATATTTAGATAAATTTTTCTTGACGAATTACTTATCTTTTTCTACCTGGCCAAACTCAAGTTCAACAGGTGTAGAACGACCAAATATTAATACAGATACTTTTACGCGGCTCTTTTCGTAATCCACTTCTTCAACAACACCGTTAAAGTCAGCAAAAGGACCATCTGTAACGCGAACAACTTCGCCAGGTTCGAACAATGTTTTAGGCTTAGGCTTATCAACATTTTCTTCAAGACGATTTAAGATCGCATCAGCTTCTTTATTTGTAATTGGTGCTGGGCGGTCCGAAGTACCACCGATGAAACCAAGAACACGAGGCGTACTTTTAACTAAATGCCAAGCTTCTTCGTTCATGGCCATTTCTACTAAAACATAACCAGGAAAGAATTTTCTTTCACTGCGACGTTTTTGACCAGCACGCATTTCAACAACTTCTTCTGTTGGAACTAATACACGACCGAAAAATTCTTCCATGCCGTTTATTTTAATGTGTTCATCAAGTGTTTTCTGAACTCGACCTTCGTATCCAGAATAAGCTTGAACAACATACCAACGTAATTTGTTTTCAGTTTCAGTCTCAGACATAAATTAAATCCCTACACCGGTTAACGCGCTTACTAACCAACGTAAACCCATATCTAAAAAATACAGTAATATGGCGATAACGACAGTAGCAGCAAAAATAATTAGAGTTGTTTGAGTCGCTTCTTGACGTGTAGGCCAAATCACCTTACGTACTTCTTTATTTGACTCTTTAGCGAACCCTATAAACGTTTTGCCTTTGGTTGTCGTCGCGGCAAAAAATGCAGCAATGATCACTGCGGCAACTACACCGACAGCACGGATCAATACAGATTCCTGCTCAAACATATTATTCGCAACTACAGCTCCCGCTAACAAAGCGATTGCAATTACCCATTTTACGATATCCAATCCACTATTGGATTGCTCAACATTGGCACTCATTGAAACACCTTATTACTGCTATTAGTCAAAGTTAATATTATTAATCCAAACCTCAAATGAAAACGTCATTATGCTTTCATTTGAGGTTTGGCAGGGGCGGAGAGACTCGAACTCCCAACCATCGGTTTTGGAGACCGCTGTTCTACCAATTGGAACTACGCCCCTGCATCAAAGTTACCTATGATTTAAAAACCATCAGTTACACCACTTTTGTGAATTCTTTAAACGTTTTGGGAAATTCATAAAAGCGGGGGAGCGTCATTATACTTAAGTAGCGGATGATGGCAAGAGGCTAAGTTGCCTTTATATTATGATCAAAACACTTCCTAACGTGTCAGTCCTGTAACGTTTACAACATAATGTTACATTTAAAGCGGATTTTCGGTTGCCAAATCTTCAGGAATCTCTAAATTGCCAACCAATGAAAACTAATTTAAAAGGGATTTAACAATGCGTTATTTAATAGCAGCGTTACTTGTATTTGCATTCTCAGCATCGGCTAATGAAGATGGCTGGTTTCCAATCAGTTTAAAAGATAAATATGTCCACATTCCAATTACACTTAATGGCATTGAAACCACAGCGATTTTAGACACAGGTACGGTGAGTAACTACATTTCGAAAGACTTTGTCGCTAAACATGGAAGCAACTTAAGTAAAGGTGGCGTTACAAAAATAGCAAATTCTTGGGATGATGAATTTTATCAAGTGTACAACGAAGTTCCTATCAAGATATTTGATACGGAATTTAAGATGGACGATTTAATCGAATCTGATCTGCCATCTGGCGATGTTGTCATTGGCATGCATTTTTTCAGATTTTATATTTTGCAAGTGGACTACCCTAATAAACAAATACGTATGTTAGACCGAAAATCTGTGAACATGAAAAAATACAACAATATTGAATCACGAGTAGAGGGTGATCATGGCGTACCAATTGTGAAGCTTTCAGTGAACAAAGAAAAGGATGCTTGGTTTTTACTCGACACCGCATCACCACTTGGCTTAACAATAGATCGTAGTTTGTCTGAAAAGCGCGATTGGTTACGAGACTACAAAACCGGCCGTGTAACATTAAAAGAGTTGAATCAAGAAGTTGAAATGAACCAACTTGAAATACCTATGTTAAAAATTGGTCCTTTTGAGATTGAAAAAATTGCTACCGCAGTTCCTGATAAAGGTCACAGTCTAGACCTTAGACCTCGGTACGAAAAATCATTTAGTCGCATTAAAGGAAAAAAACTGCGCGGGTCAGTTGGCTTTGATGTACTAAAACACTTTATAGTAACCATTGAATATCAAACTGGGTTTGTGCATATCTCTGGATAACATAAGCGGTTAATAAAAGACTCATTTACACTAAGGTGTACTTGGGTCTTTTTTTATATCTAAGAGCGCCCAACATTAACGCCCATAATAATGTCTATGATCCCTGTTAAAACACTTTTCTTCACTCAATTTGTTGAGTGTTTTATTTGCACACAGCACTGCATCGTTCGGTTATAGCCATACTCACAATTAATGGGCATTAAGCGAGAGACAAACCTTTTCTAAACGAAACGTTAACTACAAGCGCTGTATCACTATAAGTCTGAAACCATTTTCTAAGCCAGTTAATCAATACCGCTACAATTTTTGCTGGGCAATTTTCTTAACCCAATATGCCCAGTATAAACAGCCACTAAAACGCCCTACCGGTGACAGTTCCGGCAACTTGTTTACTTTAGCCATCTAGCCTTACTCTTCCGATATAATCCCGCTACATAAATTTCAGCCATAAAAAAAGGCCACCTAAGTGACCTTCTTTCGATTTAAACTCTCTCTAAAGAGACTTTAAAT
>NZ_JAUORW010000032.1:0-20996 GCF_030548245.1 Psychrosphaera sp. 1_MG-2023 | reverse complement strand
AGTGAAGCAAACTTAAGCTATTTATCGAGCACAGGGTTAGATTGTTATGTTGCAGATACAGGATTTAGAAGTCGAAATCCTCTGTTTAAAAGTAGTGAAAAGTATCAAAGTGAAAAAGAAAAGCGTCGACACAAACGCAGAAAAGTAAAAAGCAAACTGTTCACATCTGAGGCCTTTTACTTTGATAAAGAAAGCGGCAGTTGCCAATGTCCGGCAGGGAAAACGCTGTGGCGACAAAGCCAAAGTATTAACAGCGGTGGCAAATCGTATGTGCGGTTTACCGGTTACTTGAAAGATTGTAAATCGTGTCCATTGCAACGCGAGTGTATGAGAAAGCCGCCAAACAAGACCGGGCGCCAAGTTCAGTTTCAAATTAATAAAGAAAAATCGCTGAGTTTTACCGACCGGATGAAAGTCAAAATAGACAGCTCGATAGGCCGACGGCAATACAGCAAACGGTTAGGGGCAATAGAGCCGGTATTTGGCAACATATGTGTTAATAAAGGCATGGATAAATTCACCCTACGAGGGCAGGAAAAGGTAAATGCCCAATGGCAAATGTATTGTCTGGTTCATAATATAGAGAAGCTAAAGGACAGACTGCATTAATCCATAGCCTATGGGCTTATAGACCCCGTCAATCACTCATCCTATTCCCAAAAAAGGCTTTAAAGTCGATAATCCCCGAAATCGCACAGTAAATTAGAATTTAAAATTGAAAGCTCAATAAAACTCAGATAACGTTTATGCCATAAAAATTAATAGATAAACGAGTTAATCTACAGGCTCGTTATGTTTCTATACTAATCTGTCCATCGCAACTTTATATACTTTTCCTTTGTCACGTTTTCCAACAGAAATGACTGTCACTGTAACCACTGAATCGTTCACTTCATAAACTAATCTATAGCCAACTTGCCTCAATTTTATTTTGTAAAGTTCATTACCTCCAGACAATTTTGCGCTATCAATGTGTGGATTTTCTAGAATATCTACGAGCTTTTTCTTAAATTGAGCTTGAATTGTTGCCCCTAGTTTTTTCCATTCTTTTAGTGCTGACTTTTTAAATTCTAACTCATAACTCATTTAAGCTAACCTTTATGCTAGCTTCATTTTTACGTTGCTCAGCAACTGCTAATAGCTCTAGATCTTCCATGTGATCTATCATAAACTCATACGTGTCTGCTGGTATGCAGTAAAAGGCAGGTTCATTTCTATTTAAAACAGCAATGGCTTCACCATGTGCGCTTAAAGCAACCTTCATTGGATTAGCTTTTAATTCGCTTATACTTGCAGCAGCTTCAGTTAATATTCTAGTTGTCATACTATCACCAGTACTTTAAAGTGGTCGTTAATTAGGTTTAGTATAAGCGATGAAACATAACAAGTCATTAAAGAAGGACAAATAACAGTTGGCTATTTGTTCGTGCCTCACTTATTTTAGCCAACATATTATTTGCCTCTTAACGAGGCGTTAGCCTTCATACGTAACCCACCAGCGATGCATGGCTTCAAACATTTCATTTAAATCCATTGCTTTTTGCGTAGCAGAGTACTCGACGCGTGGAGGAACTTCCGCGTAAACTTTTCTCGATATTAATCCATCCTCTTCCAGTGCTCTTAACTGGTTTGTAAGCATAGCTTGAGTGATGCCTTCGATCTTCCGGCGTAACTCATTGAATCTGTGAGTTCCATGAAAAATCAAAATTTGCAGCACAATTAATTTCCATTTTCCTCCAATGAGTTTTGCTATCTGAGGCATTGGGCATAGCGTCCCTTCGGCGGATTGCGTTGTATTTTTTCTCGATGTCATAGGTCGACTTATAATGCCAATAGTATTAAAAAACATACTATATACTAAATTATTGCCTACTTATATTTTTATACTGATTTAAGTATATTATTCTCTACAATACAGAAGAGGGCTCAATAGTGAAAAATTACGAACATACAATAACAGTCAAAGTCACCCCGAAGCGTGTTTTTGATGCACTAACAAAAGAGATGTCAAATTGGTGGACTGATATGACATCTACAGTAGATAGAACTGGGGATAAAACAACAGCTAAGTTTGAAGATGGCACTACATGGTCTTTTGAAGTTGTTAAGCTAGAAGCAAATAGACTCGTAGAACTGTTCTGCTATCAAGCAGATCATATTCACCCAGTTACAACTCCGGAAATGAGGAGGGAGTGGGAAAACACGACATTACGGTTCAGCATCATTGGTAAGGGTGAAAATACGGATGTTCATTTTACTCATGTTGGGTTAACTCCAGAAGTAAATTGCTATAGTATTTGTAATTCTGGCTGGGATCACTTTTTTGGGTCAGCATTTAAGGCTTATTTGGAAAAGCAGATTGCTAGAGTAAATAAAGGCTAACAAGCGCTTCTAGTCTGACGCCAAAACTTCCGCGTTTTTGTGTTACTCGCTGCTCTCAAACATTAACACAAAAACACTCCAGTTTCGGCGCAGCAGAAGCGAGCGTTATGTGAACGTTCAACATTGAGCAAGAAAAATGAATAAGAAGGCTGTCAAAGAATTTACCCAGTACCATAAAGATGGTTCGATTTGGGCTAAAGGACAGGTGATAGGTAATACTCCAGTTGGGTATTGGGAGTGGTTTCGCAAGGACGGCACCAAAATGAGATCTGGAACTTATCGAGACGGTATCCAGGTTGGAGAATGGACTACATACGATAAATCCGGTGCAATCTATAAAGTCACAGATATGAAAGATGGAAAAAAGAATGCACAGAAAGCTACAGTTGAAGTCAGGCAATGACCACGCTACCGCAATCACATAACAAGGCCAAGCACCTCGACGTATTTTTCGTTCCGCCTGCGGCTCCACAAAAAATACGCGCGTGTTGGCGGCGTTATATTTTCAGGAAAGTTTCGAGTATGCGTTTAGCTTTTATACTGTATTTCTTTTGCTTTTTCTCTCATGCAACAACTTGTATGATTTCAGAAAAACAAATGAGCGATTGGAAGATAGAATACTCAAATCTTTTTGATGTGAATAAAAAGCTAGACCAAGGCTCATACAGAATCATTGTTACGATTCCAAAAGAAATCAAAGATGAAAAATTTGATAATGTGGCTATTTTTAAAGGTAGCCTAGAAAATCCAAATTTCTTTGCTACTTTAAAACCTTTTGAAGACGAAGGTGTTACCAAGGTTTGGTTTACTGCTCAATCGAGTGTAAATGAGATTTATTATTTAAACTTTGGCTATGGCGAGAGTTGCGGAATTTCAGTAACTTTAACAATTTCAGTGGATTGAGAATATAACAAGCTGTTAAATAAGGGCAAATGACATTTGGTTTTTGCTCCTGCGTCGCTTATTTTAAGCAACTATTTTTTGCCTCTTTTTTGAGGCGTTATTTGCCTTTAGGGGGATTAAAATGTTAAAGATAATTTCTTGGATATTACTAGCCAGTTCATTTGTTGCATACTCAAGTGATGAGGTTCTTTCCATCGATAGAATTGTGCCTAACAGCTTTGGCTTGGCTTTCCCTAATGAGTCAAATATTCAGCCAGAGCAAAGTGATTTTCAAGTTAATAATTTTGTGCTAATGAGTAATGAAGTCGGTGAACGTTGGGCTGTGGTAACTTTGACAAACTTAGCTTCAGGAAGTCGGAGTTTAACCAATAAGCACCTCATGGCATTAGTAGCAAATGGTCAACGCATAATTCCCATTGAGTTTTCTCAAAATTTCAAAGCAGACGAAACACTTTCCTTAACTATCAATTTTGGAGAGAGTAAGTTTCCTTTGTTGTCTGTCTATTCAAGACCTGCCATTTAACAAGCGCATGAAGGAAGGGGGCACATAACCGTTGGTTTTTGTTCCTTCGTCGCTTATTTTAACCAACTATTATTTGACCGAAAGTTGGGCGTTAGTGGCTCAAATCTCTTACTGGAAACTTATGTTTTGTATGAAACACTAGCTTTATTCTTATGTTTTATGCTTCAAATTAAGATGAAACATATCATTGATAAGTCTGGGATTATGAATAGTCGTCCATTAATGTCATCTTACTGTACTCCTATCTTTGGTTGGAAAAATAAGCTATTTACTTTTTCTTAAATTGTTTCGTCCGTTATTGTTAAGGGATGACGTTTCACAATGGGCTTCTGGCGGAATAATGACGCATTGGGTTTCGCGCAAACTTTGCATCGATTACAGACCCATTTGATAATTATGGTGAATGGGATGTTCTTACGAATGGCTAACGTATTGACTCAAAACTCAAGCCTTGGTGTCCAATATTGATTTTATCGCAACGCTAGCCGCAATAGATGTTTTAACATTCATTAGCTCAATGGGATTTATTAATCACTGAAAACAGCACAGTCACGGCCGTTTTCTTTCGCTTGGTAGAGGGCCTTGTCGGCACTGTTAAGCCAAGAATCGGCTGTCGTTCCTAAAACCCAAGGTGCTACGCCAAATGAAACTGTTATTTCTTTTCCATCGGGGGTTTTTAACTCATTTTTTATTGCTGTTCTAAGATTATCAATAAAGCGATGTTGGTGATTGTCCATTCCAGAGATCAACAACACAAATTCCTCCCCACCAAAACGGTAAAGCCGATCGTACTTACGAATATGTGCTTTGGTTATGCTAACAAAGTTTTTTAGCACTTGGTCACCAGCAGCATGCCCGTGTTTGTCGTTTACTTTTTTAAAGTAATCTACGTCTAAAATAGCTAATAATTGACTACTGCCGTTACGTTCTGAACTGGATAACGCGGCGTCTAAATCTGTCGTTAGTGCCCGGCGATTGAAAGCGCCGGTTAAGGGGTCAATTGTGTTGAGTTCTTCTAATAACTTGAATTGCTTTAGGCTGTGATTAGAGTATACAAACGCGCTTATCGTTAACATTAATATAGTGACGATATATGATTCGAGCGAGATAACAGTAAATATATCTGATAGAGCCACCAATGAAGCCCCTGCGACAATATTTGCACCAAAAGCTTCGATAGGTTTGAGTAGAATAAAAGTGCTGGCAAAGACAGGGTACACCCAAAAAAAACTATCCATACCATTTGCGAGCACAATAACAACGACTCCAGTATTAATAAATATCGCGATTACAGCGCTTAAAATCCGAATTTTTTTGGAATAATAGGCAAAAGCAACAAATACAATCATGCCGACTATTAGAGACATATCAATTATCGCTGCGGTATAATTGCCAGCCATATAGCGCAAGATAACAAATGGAAAAACACCCAAGATTGCTACTGCGGCTAATAGCAATAAAAGTGACAACTGGTATTTTTCCTGTAACTGATTGATCATAACGCACTCGCAATAAAATTGAATAATTACCAGGCAGGTAATCTCACAAATAGAAAAATTTTAGATCATCTGCTAGCCACTTTTAGTACCAGTAAATAGCTCTAAATTTATAACTTATGTATATTTAAGTATCTAATAAATTTCAAATATGTTTTAAACGTTGTCTATTGTATTGCGCTTTCACCGTAATCAATATTTTTTAATTACTTGGTTTTAAACCAAAAAGCAATAATACAGTGCAAGTTGGCCCATGTAAACTGAACGCAAAGCCTGATTGTTAACATTAATACTCAACATTAAAATGGTTTTTATTAGGCTAACAAGCTGTCCAAATCGTAAAATATAGAACATATATTTAGCTACTTAATACAGATAAAAATAATCATTTACTTAAGTATATACGTCAACATAATTGTTATAACATTTACATACATTCAACTTGGTAAGTTATCCGCGAGCGACTGGTCAAGTTGCATGAAGGTTAAATCGTACACAAACTACTACGAGCGTTGATTAAAGAGTTTTCTCTTTTGAAACAATTACTAATTTTAGCCATTGTAGACTGGTGTAAGTATGTAACGTAGTAGGGGAAATACACATTGATTATTGACTTAGATGAAATTATAAACGCCGTTGAATTTGTTTCAGCTTCACATGTGTTTGATAATGAAGCGTATATTAATCGTAAAAGTGGTGACATTATTTACATTGGGGATCTGATCGACGAACCTGCTCCTAGTGATCTAAATGAAGCAGGTAAATACCTTCAAATTCCGACAAAACGCGCTTTAGATTTAGGTAAACGGCTCGCACTGGATTTTACTGCTTTAAACATGCCTGATAAATCCGGCTATATTTTATCTGTTTTTAGCAGAAGTGGTGCTTATGAACGTTTCAAAACGCTGTTGGATAACAGAGGCCAAACTGATAATTGGTATGCCTATGAAAACAATAAAATTAAGGTAGCCGTAATCGACTGGTGTAAAGCCAATTCAATTAACTACACTTAAGCGCAAAATATTAGGTTCCCGATATCACTTTGCCTAAGTGTGCTAAATAGGCAAAAACAAGGTGAATTTTCTTGTTACAATAACCACCGAATCTAAAAATCCGATAGCAGAGTATACGTGAAAATTCCTAAACGCCTTGAACTCCTCGCCGATGATGGTGTAATTGACGAAGTAATTAGTCGCTTGATGAGTGGCAAAGAAGCCGATATTTTTGTTGTTCGATGTGGCGATAAAACTCGCTGTGCAAAAGTCTATAAAGATGCCGTTAAACGCAGTTTTAAAAATGCCGCTCAGTATCAAGAAGGGCGTAAAGTCCGAAGTGGCCGTCAATCGCGTGCAATGGGAAAACGTTCAAGCTATGGCCGTCAGCAACAAGAAGAAATTTGGCAAAATGCTGAAATTGACGCTCTATCACGTTTAGCCGATGCTGAGGTGCGCGTACCAGAAACATTTGGTTGTGTCGATGGTGTGTTAATCATGGAGCTGGTTTCTGATAAAGACGGAGATGTCGCGCCACGTCTTGGTGATGTTTCGATGTCTGAGGAAAAGGCGCTCAAAGATCATGCGCAGATGATGCATTATATTAAGCTGATGCTTTGTGCGGGCATTGTCCATGGTGACTTATCGGAATTTAATGTTTTAGTTGACGACGTTGGCCCTGTAATAATTGATCTACCCCAGGCGGTGAATGCGGCGGCAAACAATAGCGCTGAAAAAATGTTTATTCGTGATGTTAACAATATGCGTCGTTATTACGGTGAATTTGCACCACAGTTGTTAGAAACGCAATACGCTAAAGAAATGTGGGCCTTATTTAAAGAAGGTAAATTAACTCCAAATTCAACACTTACAGGTGAATTTGAGGATGATAATACCATTGCCGATGTAGAAGGGATTTTGGTGGAAATAAACGCTGCGATGGAAGAAGAACTTGAACGGCAAGAACGGATAAATGGCCCTGATGACGAATTCTAATTTTCGTAGTTCAGGTTGTTAATTACCTTTATCAAAGGCTAAACGGTGACAGGCCAACAACGAGTTTGGCCTTATTCCAATCGTTACCGATCAGTTATCTCCTTATTTGTAAATAAAAGAAATTTTGTATGTCGAAAATATTTATTATTGGCTTGCCGCGAACCGGAACAACCAGTATTAGTGTCGCGTTATTAGAAATGGGTTTAACTGTGGCACATACCGCTTTTACTAAAAAAGCATTTGAAGTTGCTGACGCTATATCTGATGCTCCGTGTTTTAGCGACTATGAACATTTGGACCAATTGTTTCCCAATTCTAAATTTATTTATTTAACCAGAGAACTCGATTCTTGGTTGCCTTCTATAACGATGTTGTTAGGGAAAATGGCGCCTCACTTAGTTCCAAAGTTTGGTAAATTTCATCCAATTTTAAAACGTAGCTTTCACCATACTTTTTCCGTAAATCTACCGCTGTCACAGGCTGAATTGACAGACTGCTACATTCGCCATCAACGAGGTGTGTTGGCTTATTTTAAAGACCGCGAAGACTTTTTATCAATTGATGTTAGTCATTCCGATAGTTTACAAAGAATGAGTGAGTTTTTGGAACTGCCAATGACCGATAGTACAACCTTTCCAAAGTTAAATGTGGGTCGTAACGTCGCGAGTTGGAGAGAATACAAACACAAAAGTAAAGTAAATTCTAATCTTGCCGGAGTGGAGCATAGAAAATATTTTGACTATGTTTTAGACGGCCCAAAATAGTGCTAGAACCGGGTAAAGCTAGATAATTATCAAGTTGTTTTACACTGTTTTTTATACCGGTTTGGTATAGTTTTGCAAATCAATAAATGAAATGTAAATAGCCATCCCAAATTGATTGTTAAAGACTTAAACTACTGATAACTTATGTAATTAGGATTACAACTTTTAGGAGTTCTTATGTATAAAACGATTGTATGTGCGATAGAAGCCAGTGACGAAGGTGAAAATGTGCTTGCAAAAGCCCACCAATTTGCACAGTTATGTAACGCAAAACTATATGTCACTAATGTGATTTCGTATTCTTTATTGCCTAAGGACTATCAAAAAGAATTTAAGGAAAAAACCTTACCTACAATTAATGCCATGACTGATAAATTGGGTATTTCTCAGAAGAATGTATCAGTTAAGTTTGGTAAGCCTTATGAGCAGATATGCACTTTGGCTGAGAAGAAAAATGCCGACCTAATAATACTAGGTACCCATTCTAAAAAGGGCTTACATGCTCTGATAGGTTCAACCGCGAATGGTGTGGCAAATTACGCTAAATGTGATGTTTCACTCATCAAGATCTAATATCTGAGATTGCGGTCAATTGTCAGGCGAAACTGTCGTATTTATTGCCAGTTTCGCTATTATTTTCATGCTTAGTTTCCGTTAAAATGTATTCAATTTATCGGTTGTTTTTGCCACATTACTAAGCACGCCAATTTCTTGAAACCTGATCCTGCCTTCATCGTCTAGTGCGGTTATCAAATTGGAATGATTAACCTCATTGTCGTCCATGTCTTGAAATTTAATATTAAGAACCATGGCCAATGTCCTTACGTCTTCAGGCGTTCCTGTAAGTAAACTCCATTTATCTAAGTTCAGTTTTCTAGATTGAGCAAATTCTCGCAGGACTTCCGGAGTATCAGTAGTAGGCGTCAATGAAACTAAAATGAAACCCACATTTTGTTTTTCGTCTTCTGTTAAATTGCTTTCAATAGCTTGCATCGTTGAAACAATAGTAGGGCAGGTGTGCAAGCAATGGGTGTAAATAAGGCTCACCAACTGCTTTTTGCCATTAAAACTGCCCAACGTAAGCGTTTTTCCGTCTTGATTTAGCCAGTTGTTTTTTAGCTGATAAATGGAGTCTTGTGGAACTGCGTATGACTTCATACTTAGCAGTAACATGAACCCAATAATCTTACTTACCGTTAGAATATTAAATTTAATCATTAGTTTGATCCTGTGTTGTAGCGTATGTTGTCGCGTATGTTTTAGCGCACCGAAAACCTAAGTTTGGTAAGGTGAATTTGGCCTGTAAACTTGACCTAAAGCCAAATCGCATAAATGCGGCATAATCACTTGGGTCAGCCGCCCCCTGTGCGCCAGCAGCACAAAATAATTTTTGATTGATATTACTGTCGCTGCGGGATTCGCCGCTGACCAAGGCAGAGTTAAAATCCTCAGTCCATTCCCATATCAATCCATGTAAGTCTTTTACCCCCCAATAGTTTGCCGATGTTAAGCCAACTTCTGGTAAAAACTTGCTATTCGGGCGGCTATACCATTCTAAAATACGAGCATGATAATCCTTTTCTAAACTGCCATTTTCCTGAGTTTCGCTAGCACTTGCGACTCGTTCCCATTCAGCAACCGTAGGTAACCGTTTGTTTTGAGCCTTGCAATAGGCCTGTGCGGCAAACCAAGATACATTTGTCACAGGACTATTCATTTGATCTGCAGAAGGAAGCGTTACTAACTTGTTTTCATCATTAAATTCGCTAGTTTTTTGATCTGCTATTGGTTGCCAATGTTGAAGATATTGGGGTTCTGCAAATATTTGCGGTATTGAATTTGGTTGCCACCTTGGATTAGTCAATACAAAGGTTAGATATTGTTGGTTGGTCACCGGGGTTACATCAATGCTAAAGGCGTCTACTTTTGTTTGTGGGCTGGTTTTACTCATGTAAAGCGGCCTATAGTTTCCTTTTGGCAGAGCCACCATATTTGACGGCTCTGTCAATGTTGCGGACATCAGCAACAACATCGTAATCATGTTATTTACGCCTTTTTGCCACTTCGTTTGCGGTCACTTGGCCACCTGGGTTATCCCAACTATTAAGGACAAAAGTGATCACATTAGCTATATCTTGATCATTAAGG
Organism: Psychrosphaera sp. 1_MG-2023; assembly: GCF_030548245.1. Lineage (NCBI taxonomy): Bacteria > Pseudomonadati > Pseudomonadota > Gammaproteobacteria > Alteromonadales > Pseudoalteromonadaceae > Psychrosphaera > Psychrosphaera sp. 1_MG-2023. Next base: position 10,792 of record NZ_JAUORW010000032.1, on the reverse strand, counting down.
CTCATTGCTGGCATAACACTATTATAGGTTACATCATTGACCTTAACCGGACCTGAAAGGCCATGAATAATTGCATCTACACCTAACATAGGGTTGGCAATTAGGTAGTCAGACTTTGCTAACGGTGGAAATGCAGAAGGGATCCCTTGACCGTTTGATTGATGACAAGCCATGCAGTTGGCCTCGTATACACGTTGGCCGAAGCGAATTTGTTCAGCTTTGGTTTTTGCCGTAACAGCCATATGATTATTTTCAAGTGATTGAATTGCTGAGCCTTCTGGTAAATATACACTGTCGGCTTGTTTGCCTGAAAATATTGCCTCTGCTTCAGCTCCTTCGACTTTGAGCATGGCCAATGCACCTTTGTTGAACGCTCTAAAAATAGAATGATCGACTAAAATAAAGGTTCCTGGTACTTCGACTTTAAATTCGACAATGGCAGCGCCGCCCGCTGGAATTAATGTAGTCTGCACGTTATGATTTTTGAGATCTCCACCTTCAACATAGACAGTATCAAATATTTCTCCGATAACGTGGAACGACGATACTAAGTTGGGGCCACCGTTACCAACATAGAGTCGAACGGTTTCACCAACTTTCGCGGTCAATGCATTTTCATTTGTTGTACTGCCAACAGAGCCATTAAATACAACATAGTCTGCGTCCTCGTCGATGGCTTTTGCCATATCAAAAGGTTGTAAACCGGCCTCACCAAACTCTCCTTTGGTATAAAAATCGCCTTGTACAACATAATATTCTCTATCTACAGGTGGTAGGCCTTCTTCAGGTTCGACCAAAATGAGTCCATACATACCGTTTGCAATATGCATCCCAACCGGTGCTGTGGCACAGTGATAGATATACAAACCCGGATTTAGAGCCTTAAAGCTAAATGTCGATGTGTGTCCTGGGGCGGTAAATGATGACTCGGCGCCGCCACCAGGTCCGGTTACCGCATGTAAATCGATATTATGTGGCATTTTAGAACTCGGGTGATTCGACAAATGAAATTCGATCTCATCGCCTTCACGGACCCGAATAAAACTACCTGGAACCGTGTCACCAAAGGACCAAAAAACATAGTCAACGCCATCGGCGAGAGCGCCTATTTGCTCTTTGGTTTCGAGTTTAATAACCACTTTAGCACTGTGATCGCGGTTGAGTGGAGGTGGCACCATTGGCGGGGCAGTCAGTATTGCCTTTTCTGTTTTTAAGTTATTGGCCTGTGCATTACCTGATATAACTCCAATGACGAACAACAACCCAATTATGTGTGTAATTTGTCGAACTCTCATGCCATTAACCTTTTGTTAACTGAATTAAAATCTATGGGGTGAGTATTGGCTATTGATGGAATGTTGGCTTGATTTAGATCAACTAAATTGACGATAAATTGCTACTGTAAATTATTGAATTTTTCAAGGTGATTACATGACGTGGTCAGTGAGTAAAACTACTAATATGGGTCATTAAATTAAGGAAGGTGAATAAATAAATGATAGAGGTGTGTTAATTATTATTCGAATAATTAACAGTAAATTAAACTCTGCGTCATTTGGGGTAATGGCATCGTAACCATATACCCCAAGGTTAGTATGACGACTTATCTCGCGATATTTAAACTACAATCCATTGTGGTATTGAACATTTGTAGACTCAGGAACCATAGCGTTAAGCGTTTGGTTAATTTGGGTAATGGTGTCTTTATTTACCGCAGAAGTTAATTCTAGGTATTGTTCAAATAGAGCAATAAGTTCCACTTTGTCGGGGCTTTGTTTATCACCGGCACCAATATTAGTTAAATCAATCATAAAGTCGTCGAACAAGTCACTCAGATCGTCGATGACTTCAGTGTTCAAAAATTGATCTTTGTTATAAATACTTGGATAGCCAGCTTTTTGTTTATCTATTGCAAATGAATCGCCCTTTAGATTTGTGATGCTCGTGGATTTATCACACGACAACATACAGCCATTATCAATTCGCGGCTTTTCACAACCGACACTTTGTTGAAAGAAACACTGCCTGCTCGCCATCAATAAAATTGGATGATAAATACTGTACAACAACTTAAACCCTTTGGGTCTGGAAAGGCTTTTTAATTGTGGTCGATTTATTTCATTAGAAATGAACGCACCGCTGCAATTAAACTCTTCTTGCATCGCGAGTAAGGCATAGGTGTTTGTCGTGTTTAAAAATGGCCCTGCAATCCACTTAATACCTAACTCATAAGCTCGATGCGCTATTCCTGTATTGTTGGTTACAATAAGTTTAGGTTTGACTTGTTCTAAAATATTTAATGCAACGTCAAAATCTTTACCAATAAGAACCGGTGGAAACCAAGGGATCAGTCGAGGGTTATCCTGTAAAAAGCCGACATATTTGGTGCAACCACGTTTATAAGCGTCGGGCAATTTAAAGTAAATGTCGGCGTCGGTAATGTCTGCTAAGCCAACATCTGCTTCATCACAAATTAGTAGTGATAAATTTGCACGAGAATTTGGTTTATTTGGTGATGATTTAGGATGATCTTCGAGTTTAGGCAAAATAACTTCTGGCAGTACTTTATGGCCGTTATTTAATAAGTAGCGAACTTCATTTTTTAATAACGTCAAAATACTAAAAGGAATGCTTACGTTATTTGCTAAGCCGCTTGTATCGATTGCGACCAGGTTAAATGCAGCGCTGTCTAAATTTTTGAAACGTTTGTCGATTGCGGCTTGATCGAGCGGCGCTTTACCTGACAATTTTAACAACTCTGTTGACTCAACAGTAAAGGTTTTTATGATAGGTTTACTTCTAAGCGATAATATTTCTTCTGTGGTCACTGTTATCGTCAATGCTGTACCCACATCGCCACTAAACGCCAGCGTTAGAGACGGTTTGTCTATGGTTAGGTGTCTTATTTTGTCAAATACTGAGGCGGTGATTTGGTCTTTTTCTTGGCTTAGGTTTTGTTCGACATCATGAATTTGCACGACCGATATTGCATTACTTGCTTCTATCGCATGGTTTTTCGAATTATCCCGTGGGTTTTCGATAAACATAGATTGGTTTAAATCGCCGCGTAAAAATGCGTTAGAAAAATCGCGGTTAAATACTTTGTATAACCGTTCACCGTTTTCGGTTAATTCTCCGGTTTTAACAAAACCATCAATTTGTTTTCTAAAACTATCAATAACAGTATGTACGTAGCTTGCACCTTTTATACGACCTTCAACTTTAAAAGAATGAACACCTGCTTCGATAAGGGCCGGTAAGTCGAAAAACGCAGAATTATCTTTTATATTTAAAGGGAAGTTATTGCCCGATGGCGTTGTTTCGTATTCTTCGCGGCAGGCCTGACTACATCTTCCGCGGTTACCTGAATTGCCTACACTTGCAGACGTTGAATAACATAATCCTGAAAACGCAACACAGAGCGAGCCATGTACAAAAACTTCCGTGAGTACATTATGTCTGTGGCCGGTTTCGGCCATTGCGGTTATTTCTTTTAAATTAAGTTCTCGGGATAAGTTTACACGAGACGCTCCGAGTTTTTTAAGGAAAGGAATTTGCCCAACATTGTGTGTGGTCATCTGTGTTGAAGCATGTATATCAAGGGTTGGAAAGTATTTTTTGAGTACGTAAAACAAACCGATATCTTGTACGATAACGCCATCTAGTGTGGTATTAGCAAGTTTGCTCAGTAATTTAGCGATTGACTTAAATTCGCGCTCTAAAATAACAATGTTTAAGGTTAAGAAAATTTCGCATTGGTAATGATGAGCTAAACGAATTACACCAACAAGTTCGTCGAATGAGATGTTAGAGGCGCGGTTACGGGCATTAAATGTGTCTAGGCCACAATACACTGCGTCAGCACCCGCTATTATTGCCGCTTTTATCGCGTCAATATCACCACCTGGGGCTAATAATTCTATTTTAGGATTCATTTATTCAACTTCTTGTTAATTACGTAAACTAAATACTGATTGAAATTTTTGCGACGGCAATTTTACCTGTATAATACGCCACTTAATACCGCTAAAATGGGTAATTTCCTAATACGCTGTATATTAATAAGGCTTTTTATTTTAAATGCGGTTAAATCCAAGGCAATACCAAGTTAATGACGTTACCTATTTTATATTCTTTACGAAATTGTCCTTTTGCAATGCGAGCTCGATTAGCGATTTTTAGAACGAAACAAGCCGTTGAATTACGTGACATAGTATTAAGTAACAAACCAACTGAAATGCTATTGGCGTCGCCAAAAGCAACGGTGCCGGTATTGGTTGTCACCCCTGATAAGGTCATTGATGAAAGTTTAGAGGTCATGCTTTGGGTATTAAACCAAAGCGATCCGAGTAATCTGTTACGAAGTCAATTTACCGATAAAAACAAGCAGGTTGAATCGAGTGTATCGAGTGTTCTGAGCAAAGAATTAGAGGATATATTGGCGCTGGTCCACGTCTTTGATACCGAGTTTAAAACTTGTTTGGAACAATATAAATGCGCGAAGCGTTATCACGAAGATGATTTACAGCAAAAACGCGAAGCCTGTGAAATGTATATTAAAGCGTTAGAACAACGTCTAAGTTCACATGCGTATTTAATTGATGATGACGAAAGTTTGGCCGACATTGCGCTTTTACCGTTTATTCGGCAGTTTGCCAGAGTCGAACGTAAGTGGTATCTGCAGTCATCTTATCCAAATGTTAAACGTTGGCTTAACCGTTATTTGCAAAGCGCTATGTTTACCAAAGTGATGGCAAAATACCCTTTGTGGCAAGCGGGTCAACCAATAGTTAAATTTGGCGACATATAAACTGTATTTGTGCGTATTGACGGAGTTTGTGCTTTAGTCATAATTCGATAGTACAATAGTCATCAAAAGCATTAACATTATTGTGAATAAACATAGTGGTGCATAAACAAAAAGTAACCCTATGAAAATTTGCCTCAAATTACGTCAGTTAACAGAATATTGGCCTTTACTGCCGTTGTAGAATAATCGAATTGGTCGCGAATGAAGCGGTCTTCAGTTCAAACATTTATGGATTTTTTAATGATTTCACGAAAACATCACAAATTAGTTTTTTCATTTTTTATGGCATTTTTAATGTCTTGCATAATGTCGTTTATCATCTCTGTATTTAATGTTGGATTTGTGTCAAATATCGTTTCAATTTGGCTACAGGCTTGGAGCTTTGCCTTTATTGTCGCGTTCCCAACCATTTTAGTGGTGTCGCCTTTAGTTCATAAACTTGTTTCTGTTGTTTTAGTCGACGAAAACTAACAACCTTTTGTCAGTTAGATAATCTTTGAGTTTATGGCTGAAAAGAATGATTAGCTAGGAGAAGTAATGCCACACTTTGTCATTGACTGTTCAAAAAATGTTTTGGCGCAACATGATGAAAAGTCTGTAATTAGCGGCGTTCACAAAGTCGCGTTTTCAACAGGGCTGTTCGACGAAGGCGATATTAAAGTTCGTGTTAACGCATTTGATACTTTTTTAGTCGGTGGGCAAACAAGCGATTTTATTCATGTATTTGCGCATATTATGGAAGGGCGGAATATCGATCAAAAAGCCATGTTGTCACATGAAATTGTAAAACATCTCGTGAGCCTTTATCCAAGTGTTAATAATATTGCGATGAATATATATGACTTTGAAAAAGCAACGTATTGTAACCGAGCAATGCTTATCGCGACGTAAATATTGCGACTGAATTAGTAGTTGGAATGACCTGAATTAAAGTGGAAAACATGCAATCTAGAATGCAAATGACAAAAGAAGATCTGAGAAAAAGTAAACCAAGTCGGGAAGAGTATTTGTCGCAACCTAAAACACCGTTAATACTGGTTTTAGACAATGTTACAAATAGCTATAACATTGGTTCGTTTATCCGCTTAGCAGATGCCTTTGCAATAGAAAAAATCATCATTTGCGGTGAGTTAACTATCTCTGACAAAAAATTTAAGAAAGCATCTAGAAACGAAGCAAAATGGGTTTGCATTGAATACAGTAACGATACGATATCGACCTTAAATGTGCTCAAAGAGCAGGGCAATACCATTTATAGTGTAGAACTTTGTCAGGAGTCTGTTGATTATAGCGAGGTGGACTATGCGTCTCCTTGCGTTTTAGTGTTTGGTAATGAACGAAAAGGTGTTAGCGAAGCGGCATTGCAGATAAGCGACCAGCATATCCATATTCCTATGTTTGGTATGGGAAATTCGTTGAACGTTTCAACGGCCGGTGCAATAGTTTTGGCGAAAGTTGCGAATCATCTACGTAAAGCTTAATTTCACAAAGCCAAAAAACCAACGACTGTGTTCAGTGTTGAATATTTTTAGATTGTTTTATCAACAAAGCAGTTAAAAGGTAAAAAATCCTGTACAATGCGCGATCAAAATTTAGCAGTGGCGTTTTTATGCCCAAATTAGTCGCTAAATACTCGTTTTGCATTAGCCCAATAGGAATGCCGTATGAAGTTTTCTTCACAAGATTTTGCCCCAGAATTACAACAAGCCATTGATGCTTGTGGCTATTCTGAAATGACGCCAATTCAACAACAGGCTATTCCATCAATACGTCGCGGAAAAGATGTATTAGCTAATGCACAAACAGGGACCGGTAAATCCGCTGCGTTTGCATTACCCATTTTACAAAAATTGATTGATAAACCTGTTACTGAAACGTCTTCGAGTCCACGTGCGCTTGTTTTAACGCCAACTCGCGAGCTTTCTGAGCAATTAGCAAATACCATTAAAGAATACGCGCAGTTTTTACCATTTAGCGTTACTTCAGTTTACGGCGGTGGCAAAATGTCTGGTCAGGCAGCAAAATTGAAAGCTGGGACTGATATTCTTATTGCCACACCCGGTCGTTTGTTAGAGCACATTTCATTATGTAATGTTGATTTAGCTAAAGTTGAATTTGTAGTATTAGACGAAGCTGACCGTATGTTAGATATGGGCTTTATTACAGATGTTCAAAAATTGATCCAATACACGTCATCTACGCACCAGACGATGTTGTTCTCTGCGACCATCTCCCATGCAGTAAGTGGTTTGGCTCATAAAATATTAAAAAACCATGTTGTTATTAGTGCCGCAAAACAAAACATTACTGCCGACACCATTGAGCATGTTATGTACCCAGTGGAAGAGCGCCGCAAAGTAGAACTCTTTTTAGAACTATTTAAACAGTACAATTGGTTTCAAGTGTTGGTTTTCACCAGCACTAAAGAACAGGCCGACCGTTTAATGGGATCATTGCAACAGCAACGCATTGAGGTTGCCGTGTGTCATGGTGATATCAAGCAGGGCGCTCGTCGACGCGCATTAGCGGACTTTAAATCAACCAAACTGCAAGTCTTAATAGCAACAGAAGTTGCAGCACGTGGCCTCGATATAAAAGGCTTAGATTACGTGGTTAACTTTAATTTACCGTATTTGCCAGAAGATTATGTTCACCGCATAGGTCGTACTGGCCGTGCCGGTAATAAAGGCACCGCAATTTCTTTGGTAAGTCGTGAAGAAGAACATACGGTTGCAAAAATAGAGAAATTAATTGGCAATAAAATTAAGCGAGTTCATCACGCTGATTTTGAAGTGAGTAACCGTGATGTTTTAATCAAAAATATCCATGCTTACTCAAAAACTGGCCGCACCAACAAAGCAACACAAACTCAAATTGAACGTGCAAGTCGTTTTAAACGCGGAAAATTAGAAAGTTAATTTGAACCGCTAGGCTGACTTAAATATAAAACCTGCTAAATGCAGGTTTTTTTATTTTTAGATAAAATCTCTTCTTAAATCCCATTATCTAAGCTTTAGAAGTTGAATAAAGACTGTTTAAATTAACGAATGATAACCGCATTTAATATACAAATAGACTAAAGTTGAATAAGCAATTAAACAAAAAGTCGATAAAATTGGACAACGAATAAAAGATTAATGTTCGATTCGGACAGGTTTTAGACTAAGACTATTTTGCCTCTAAGAGGCGCTTATAATTAGGAGATTTTGTTATGACTTCTATTAAACACGGTTTATCGATAGGTATAGAGCGTTCTGAAAATGACTTTTTCCTTTCACTCAAAGCGGTTGGAAAACTGACGCACGAAGACTACAAAATTATAACGCCTATGATTGATTCTGCATTAGCCCAAGTTAAAGATCCTAACGTTAATGTATTGATTGATGGTACTGAACTGCAAGGGTGGGAACTACGTGCCGCATGGGATGACTTCAAACTTGGTCTTAAACATAACAATGAGTTTCGTAAAATAGCCATTTATGGGAATAAAAATTGGCAGGAAATAACAGCTAAAATCGGATCTTGGTTTACATCTGGAGAAATTAAGTATTTTGATCAATTGGACGAAGCGCTACATTGGCTCAATAAATAGAGTAAACCGTATTCAAAATGGATTAACCTATTTGTTTTGTTGGAATGAATAATTATTTCTATCTGGCCTGAGCTTGCGTCTGGCAATGAAATTTCAAGATATAAGTATTAACGCCGTAGATAAAATAATGTATTTGTTATTACAGTCATGCTGCAAAAACACTTAAAACTGGCGTAGTATTCTTCTTGATAACACATTAGCTACCGAACGGTATTCACATTTGTATATGGCGCTTAACGTTATCTAATTTCTAATGTAAAGTAAGCCAAATAACGTTCGTTCCGTGAGCGTTATTTTATATTTTAGCCATGTATTATTTTAGTCGCTTAATGCGCTGCTGAGTAATAAATCGAGATTTAGTATGAATATCATAATCGCCACAATTTTATTCGCTCTTGGATTAATGTTTGTATTTGTTGGGTCATTAATTAGTGCAGCAACCGCACTTGGCAATAATCAGCGAATTTTTGGCTGGGGAACTATTTTATTTTTGCCTTTATCTTTTATCTACTGTTCGTTGAATTGGGAAAAAGCTGAATATCCAGGAAAAATGATTTTTGGTGGCCTTGTTCTTGCCTTAATTGGGATATTGATTTTCATACTCACAGCGCAGCCAATATAGAAATAAGTTATCTTCTAGCGCTGGCAAAATAGCCAGTAAATATTTAACGCCAACATTGACTGTTGTCAATAACCAATCTTCTAGTTTTATTGATTTGCCGGATTATGATCCAAATTGGTAATGTAACATTCGTTTGTGCATTAGAATTTGCATAAATAGATACATCAATTGGTATTGATATTAATATTAATGCAATCAGCTTCTTTCTCGTAACTTTTTAAAGACGACAACAGATGGGTAAATTACACATTACACTTCATTATGGGTTATGTAAGTATTTGAGTATAGAATGCTTAGGCAGTCAAACTTGAGAACGGCCTAAGCAATAAAAGCTAGATGTTTTTGTTAAATGAACGTCTTGCACCTAAACCAAGTATAGTTAATGCAAAAACCACTAACGTTGAAGGTTCAGGAACCACATTTGCCGTATAGTCCACCAAAAAGCCATTACCAAGTGCACTATAGGAGCCAACGCCGTCTATTGCACCGTTACTGTTAGCAGCTGTGCCAATTGAGTTGGCTGTAAATGAAAGTACATTGCCAATAAATGCTGAATTTGCATCAACTTCCCATGTAAAACTCCATAACTCCCATTGGCCCGAACCTGGCATATTTTTAGTAGATGTTGTTGCCAGATTTTCATTCATTCCAGCAAAAGTAATGTCAAAATTAAGAAAACTTTCATTACTCCAATTGCCTGCATTGAAATAAATAGTGTAAGCGCCTTCTTGAATTGTATAGTCACCGTTAGAAATGTCATTGGTGTAAATATCTTGGCTACCTGTTGTTGCGTGAGCGACCCAATCGCCCTCTGGGTTGGCCGTACCACCAAAATACGGTGCTTGTGATGATGTTGAATACCATCCACCATTTGAGACTAGGCCGTTTTGCCCTTGTTCAAATTCTGCGTCAACAATAATTGTAGCGTTTACTTGGCTTGATATTATTAAAGCCAGTACAAATGTAAAAAGAGTACGTTTTAACATCGTTTTTCCTATTTTGATTCTAGATAATAGCGTCATGAGAATTAGGGCGAAGCTTAATGCCTGTTACTCTCAAAGTTTAACTTTAAGTATTCCCTTAATAAGTGGAGGCATTATTTGTGCCGATTATTTTTATATTTATATTTCATTGGTTTAACCTTATTTGGGCCGGGAAACTTTGCGAGGTGTAAAAAAAACTGACATTGATTTTGGATGATTTTTCTTCGCTTTAGTGCGTTAATCGTTATAGATATTGCAGTGCGTGGTTGATTAGTTTGACTAGAGGGCTTTGGTGTTTCAGAAGGTATGCATACTACAAACCATACTTACCAACTGTGCGAACCCCATAATTTTTCGCTCTGAATTGCCAATTACTTAATTTTCAAAATTATTTTGCTAAATTGACATCACAAGTATTTATGGAAATCTATAACTCTAATAAAACAAAAAGGGTAATTGCGATTGCCGCTGATTTTGTAAAGAGTGAACCGACGATGTTGTCGTTTTAAAATGGTGTGTCGTTTTAAAAATTGATTGTGAACATTCGAATTGGTTGCGGGAGCCGCTGATTTTGTAAAGAGTGAACCGACGATGTTGTCGTTTTGAAATGGTGTGTCGTTTTAAAAATCGATTGTGAACTTTGAATTGGTTGCGGGAGCCGCTGATTTTGTAAAGAGTGAACCGACGATGTTGTTGTTTTGAAATGGTGTGTCGTATTAAAATAAATGTTTAATATAAAAGGTTATTGATCATTCGAATTGGTTGCGGGAGCCGCTGATTTTGTA
>NZ_JAUORW010000031.1:0-29181 GCF_030548245.1 Psychrosphaera sp. 1_MG-2023 | reverse complement strand
TATTTTCCCTGTGTTTATTTTATTTATTAGTAGCAAATTCTTTGGGGTGCTTGCAACGTTTATGTTTGGGAGATTGTAATCTTTTGGTAAATTTGTGGAAATGAGGAAAGTTTCCTCTTTTTCTGACTTAGGAGGAAAAACATTCAATACTGTATATAAAAACAGTCTAAAACTAAAACTAAAACTAAAACTAAAACTAAAACTAAAACTAAAACTACTCCAGTATGGGTCACAGCACATAAAAAAGGAACCTTTTAGGTTCCTTTTTTAACAATTGAAATGAGGATTACTTACACTAAACCTTCTTGGGTTTTTACGTGTTCTTTTTTGTGGTTTTCCGCAATTTCATCTGCAAGTTCTTGGCGTGAACGTTTTTCTGTTAGCTTACGTTCTGTTAACCAATAGAAGAACATTGGTACAAAAAATACAGCTAGGAACGTTGCAGCCATCATACCGCCCATGACCCCAGTGCCTACACTATGACGTGCGCCTGCCCCAGCTCCAGAACTGAAGACTAAAGGCACTACACCAAGGATAAAGGCAAGTGATGTCATAATGATAGGTCTGAAACGTAATCGTGCAGCTTCAAGTGCCGCGCTACTCGCGCTCCAGCCTTCTTGATGTTTCATTAGGGCATATTCAACAATCAATATGGCATTTTTACTCGCTAACCCCAACAGGGTAACTAGGCCAATTTGGAAATAAACGTCATTTGTTAGGCCTGCTATCCAAACTGAAATGAGTGCGCCAAATGTACCAAAAGGCAAAGCTAACAATACTGAAATTGGTAATGACCAACGCTCATAAAGTGCTGCCAGTATTAAAAACACCATAATTACAGCCAAGCCTAAAGCTAAACCAGTTGTACCCGAACTTTGGTTTTCTTGATACGCGGCACCCGTCCATTCATACGTTAAGTTTGGTGGTAATACTTCTTTTGCAATGCGTTCCAATTCAGCAATCGCTTGACCAGAACTATAACCCGGTGCGGCACTACCTAATAATTTAACTGCTGGTAAGTTATTATATCGGTCTTGACTGTCAGGCCCGCGACTGAACTTCACATCAGCAAAAGCCGAGATAGGAACCATTTCACCAGATTGACTCTTAACATATATACGGCCTATGTCTTCAGGCGAGTTTCTAAACTCTGCTTCTGCAGACATTACGACCTGCCATGCACGACCAAACTTATTAAAGTCATTTACGTAGTAAGTGCCTAAGTTGCCCGCTAACGCACTAAACGCATCACTAATATTAATGCCCATTGCACGAGCTTGTTCGCGGTCAAGATCAACACTAAGTTGCGGAGCATTTGGACGCCATAACGTTTGTATGCCACCTAATATTGGACTTTTTTGCGCTGCCCCCATTAAGATCTGCATGCCTTGTTTAAGCTCTTCGGTACTGTTGTTGCCTTTACTTTGTAGGTAGACTTCAAAGCCGCCAGTATTGCCTAACCCCATAATTGCAGGTGGGTTAAACGCTAAAACTAAGGCTTCTTTAATATGTGCGGTTTTCATAAACAATTCGCCGACCAAAGAGTTGGTGTCTTGTTCACGTTCGCTCCAATCTTTTTGGGTAACGAATAACGTTGCGGCATTATTTTTATAACCACCACCGATGAAGTCAAAACCAGTAAACGCGACAATGTCTAAGTTCGCAGGGTTTGAGCGTACGGCCTCTATTACTTCGCCAACAACTTCTTCTGTGCGGGCCAATGATGCACCATCTGGCAAAAATACCGCTGATATATAAAATCCTTGGTCTTCATCTGGTACTAATGAACTTGGTGTGTTTTTCCACATCGCGCCAGTAATTGCAATCATACCGACCACAAGTACCAAACCTAAAAAGCCACGTCGAACCATAAAGCTAACCGTACTTACATATTTACCTGTGATTGCAGTGAATTTGCGATTAAACCAAAGGAAAAAAGCAGACGTTTGTTTATGTTCTTGCTTTAAGATCAAAACACAAAGTGCTGGCGTCATGGTCAATGCCACAACACCTGACAAAAATACCGATATTGAAATTGTTATTGCGAACTGACGGAACAATTCTCCCGTTAAGCCACCTAAAAATGCGATAGGAACAAAAACTGAACACAACACAAGAACGATGGCGATAACTGGTCCACTGACTTCTTTCATTGCTTTAATTGCGGCTTCACGCGCACTAACACCTTCTTCATGCATAATTCGTTCGACGTTTTCAAGTACAACTATAGCGTCGTCGACAACAATACCAATGGATAACACCATGCCAAATAAGGTTAGCGTATTGATTGAATATCCAAGCATATATAAGCCAGCAAATGTGCCAAGCAATGAAACAGGTACGGCCAATGTTGGAATTAATGTCGCTCGCCAGTTTTGTAAGAATAGGAAAACAACTAAAAATACCAATACCATGGCTTCTGCTAATGTTTTTACAACCTCGGATATAGAAACTTCTACAAAACGAGTTGTGTCATAAGAGGTTGAGTGTTTTAAACCTTGTGGAAACGCAGCTTTAACCTCAGCCATTACATCATTTACGTCACTTGCAACATCCAAAGCATTTGAGCCAGGTTTTAAGAATACACCTAATAAGACGGCCTCTTTGCCATTAAATGTTCCCTTAAAGTTATAATCTTTGGCACCTAATTCAACACGCGCAACGTCTTTTAATCGTAAACTGCTGCCATCAGGATTTGCTCTAATAATAATGTTTTCAAATTCTTCAGGCTGTGACAGACGTCCCTGAGCAGTTACGTTATACACTAACTCCTGTGGCGAACTCGACGTAGGCGTCGCACCAATTTTACCGGCGGCATATTGAGAATTTTGACTTCTAATTGCACCGGCAACATCATCTACAGTCACTTTTAACTGGCTCATGATATCTGGACGCAACCAAATACGCATTGCGTAATCCTTGGCACCAAAAACTTGGACACTGGTGGTTCCAGGAATACGTTTAACTCGGTCTAGAATATTTAACGTCACGTAGTTTGACGTCCACAAACTCGATTTACTGCCATCTGGTGAGTAAAAAGCATGGATCTGCAAAAAGCTTGAAGACGCCTTTTCAACGACAACGCCCTGTCTGCGAGTTTCTTCTGGCAACCTTGCTTCAACCTGTTTAACTCGGTTGTTTACATCTACTGTTGCTTTATCTACGTCTGTGCCTATTTCAAATGTAACTGAAATAGTTACTACGCCTGAACTTGAAGAGGTCGATGACATATACATCATGCCTTCAACGCCAGTAATAGCGTTTTCGATCGGCGATGCAACGGTTTGCGACAGTACTTCTGCAGACGCACCTGGGTACATTGCTGTTACATTTACAACCGGAGGCGAAATTTGTGGGTATTGTGCAATAGGCAAGCTTCGCATTGAAGCTAAGCCTGCTAATACAATGACAATGGAAATGACAAACGCAAATATGGGTCTGTCAATAAAGTATCTTGAAAACATGAACTGTCCTTTTATTAACTTACTTTGCGTTTATTTAGTTGCTGTTGGTGCGGCTTCTTGAGCAATTGCGACCGGCATACCAGGGAAGAAAATACGTGCCATTCCATCAATTATCACTTGGTCACCTTGTTTCAAACCAGAACGGACAACCCAAAAGTTTTTAATTTCCCCATCAACCGTTTGTTGTACCCACTCGCCAACTTTAATAGGTGCAGGTTGCGCTATCAACATGCCGTTTTCTGCTTTAGCCGCCAGGTATACAAATTTGCCAGTTCCATTGTCTAAAACGGCTCGTTGTGGCACTACGTAAGCATTTTTACGGATAGCACCAGATAGCGAAACCCGTACAAATTGTCCCGGTCGTAAACTAAATTCAGGATTAGGAATAATGGCTTGTAATTCACTTGTGCCAGTTGCTTGATTTACACGAATGTCGTTGAAGTTAACAGATCCAGCATGAGCATAAGCAGAACCATCTTGTAGTTTAATGCTTGCTTGCCAGTGACCATTTTCAGGTAACGTTAGACTGCCGGCAGTTTGGTCTTTACGCATCGCGAGTTGTTCACGCTCAGACAAACCAAAACGTAAACGGATTGGGTCAAGTTGCGTAATTTGGCTCAATAGGAGCTCTGGGCCTGATACAAATGTACCTACAGACACAAATTCTCGACCCATTACACCACCAATAGGCGCTTTAACTTGAGCGTAATCTAGATTCAATTTAGCTTGTTTTAATTCGATTTTTGCTTTGTTCACTTCAGCTTCAGAGACTTCTACGGAGGCCTGGGCACTATCTAATTCACTTTGAGAAATAGACATAGTGTTTTTTAATTTTGATAATCGAGCGACATCTTTATTTGCTTTATTTAACGTTGCCTTGGCACTTTCTAAAGACGCTTCTGCGCGAGCCACAGCCAATTGATACGGTTCAATATCGACCGTGAACAAAGACTGCCCTGTTGTTACAGTTTGGCCTTCATCAAAATTTCTCGATGTTAAAATACCACCCACACGCGAACGTACTTCAATTTCTTTAGAACCAGACAACGTCGCTGGTAATTCAATATTAAAAGGTACGTCCTGAGTCGTTGCCGACATAACCTGCACACTCGCAGGAGGCATTCCACCATGGCCACCGGCAGAAGGTGTTTCACCGCAACCAACCATTATAAGAGAAATGACTGTTAAAACAGGGAGTTTTAAAAGGGGTAAAACTTGAATATTCTTAATTTGCATATTGGTTCCAAACTCAATTCAGTACGTTTATAAATAAGGGGTTAAGCAAAAGTAAACGATAGTGTATACTAAAAATAATTACAGGTACACGCAATCGTTTACTTTGTTTGTAAAAAATATTAAATTGTCCGTTAGCATGTTAATTGAAACGGTAACTATCATTTAAAGGCGCGAAAAATTATGACCTTATGCAATTCGCTAGGCAATTGTCCGGAGAAAAGTAACTCTAAACAAGACGATATCTTGTGTGCCGCTATTAGTGAATTTGCTAAATTTGGTGTTTTGGGCTCCACCATGGAACATATCGCCAAACGAGCTCAAGTCTCCAAACGAACGTTATATAAAAATTACGCCAACAAAGATGAATTGTTTGACGCCGTTATAGATTTGCAACTCGGTACAATTAGTCGCCTAACAGAATGTCCCTATCAAATGGATATTCCTATGCATGAGCAATTGAGAAAACTCGCTTACCAAGCAATTAAGTTAACCAATAATGAAGATTATTTAACGCTGTCACGTATCGTGATCATTGAGTCCATGCGTTCTAAAGAAGCTGCGGATAAAGTGAATTCAAAATTTAAAGACTGCGAAAAAGGCATGTCTGGCTGGTTTTCCACAGCCGAGCGAGCCGGCGCATTGGAGGGGATCCCCGCAAAAACTGCGGCAACTATGTTTTATGGTAGCTTAAAACAATTGGTTTATTGGGAACGAGCAATTAAATGGCAACCGGAACGCACAGAAGAAGAGTTGTCAGTGATGGTAGAACAAGTATGTAGTGTGTTTGCCAAAGGCTTTAGTTCAACAAATTAGTGCGCTCCTATACCCTTGCCTTAGTGGGAATTTAAAGAGCTCCCGAAAGTTGCCAGAAACTCCACCTTAGCTATAATTACCGTCATATCTTTATGAATACACGCCACTTTTTTTAAATCAGCAACTCTGACCCCATGCTATTCGTAGCTAAAGGCAAGTGGCAGGTTTATTGCTCTTTACAAGTTCAGTGACACGTTATTTATAATAACCAGTATATTCAAATTTATTGTATTAAATAACAAATACCTATAAATCAATGCCTTGCATTTAGTTAATCAGATTTCAAGCCCTAATTAGCGTAAAGGAGTTAAAGTGACAATTGATACATTATGGTTAATGTTCGGCACCATTTTGGTGCTTATCATGCAGGCAGGTTTCCTCTGTTTTGAATCTGGGCTTACCAGAACAAAAAACTCTATTAACGTCGCTATGAAAAATTTAGCCGATCTGGTTGTCACTTTTATGGTGTGGTGGGCTATCGGATTTGGACTTGCGTTTGGTGATTCCTGGGGTGGCACATTAGGCACTAATTATTTTTTTGTAACTATAGATCAAAACACCCCTGAATTAGGCAGTTTCTTCTTATTTCAAGCAATGTTCTGTGCCACCGCTATTACAATTGTATCTGGCGCTGTAGCAGAACGAACTCGGTTTTTAGCTTACTTGTTTATTGCCGTCATTGTCGCATCCCTTATTTACCCAATATTTACCCACCTGACTTGGGGAGGAGCTTTAGGCGGAGATAAAGGTTATTTAGGCAACATAGGTTTTGTCGATTTCGCCGGTTCCACAGTAGTGCACAGTTTAGGCGGTTGGGCATCTTTAGCCGCGGTTATCATCATTGGGCCTAGAACCGGAGTTTTTGAAAAAGGCCGTCAGCATATTTCAGCAAGTAACTTAACCCTAGCTACCTTAGCCATTATTTTGTTTATTATTGGCTGGATCGGTTTTAACGCAGGAAGTACCTTAAAGTTTAACAACTTAGTGCCAACTATTATTGTAAATACTATTATGGCGGCCATGGCCGGCGGTATCAGCAGCTATTTACTTAGCTCGTTCGCGAAAAACCCTAATGTTCAAACGAGCGTTGCGCCATTAAATGGCATAATTGCGGGATTAGTATCTATAACGGCGGGCTGCCATGCCGTCGGGCAACCTGCGGCCATTGTCATCGGTGCCGTAGGCGGCGTTATCGTCTATTACGGTTCGGCCTTGTTAGTTCATTACAAAATAGACGATGCCATTGATGCGATTCCGGCTCATCTATTTGCTGGCATTTGGGGCACAATTGCTGTTGCGCTATTTTCTGACTTAGAGTTATTAGGAACCGGATTGTCTCGCTCGGAGCAGTTTCAAGCGCAACTAATAGGCATACTAATTTGTGCCGTTTGGACCTTCTCTATTACTTGGATGCTATTAAAACTTATTAGTCGATTTTATCGACTACGAGTCACGCCTGAGGAAGAATATGTAGGGCTGAACGTTTCAGAGCATGACGCTCGAACAGACTTAGTTGACTTCTTATTGTCCGTAAATGACGCTAATGTTGATGAAGATTTGTCGAAGCGTCTACCGGTTGAGCCGTTTACCGAAGTAGGCCAAATAGCCCAAAAATACAATCAATTAATGGAACGCGCTGAAGATGCGGTTCAAAAAACCAAAAACATTATTAAAGATGTTCAAGCTGGTATTCTTACGTTAAACAAAGACGCTCAGGTAATAAATGCAAATCCAGCTGCTAAAGCAATTTTTGGTATCTCCGATAGCCATCACTTCCCTATTCCCTTTGAACAATTAATTACCCCACAAAAAGCTCTCGCTTTACCACAACAGGTTAACATCACCCATCTGCCCTGGGTGGCCGTTTTCGACACCATCGAAGAGATATTTGTTGAAGGTGAACTTACCACAACAAAAGAACCGATCTTCCTTAATATGACGGCGTCTGCCAGTAGCCACAGTGAAGATGAAACCATTTGTTTCGTACACGACATCACTTTACAAAAAATTGCCGAAAACGATTTATTCCAAGAAAAAGAAAAAGCCAATAAAACGCTAGATTCGATTGGTGACGGGGTTATTTCAACTTCACCTAGTGGCAACGTACAGTACATTAACCGTACCGCAGCCAAACTCACTGGCTGGTTAGACAAAGACGCCATAGGTAAACCACTACATCGAGTGTTTTGTGCTGTTGATAAAATCACTGATCATCCAAACGATCAATTAATCACAAATATAAATCAAAATCGCAAAACCATTATTACTCAAAAAAGCCAATTGCTATTTAGTCGTAGTGACGATGTATACGCCATTCGTTATACCGCCTCCCCTATTTTTGATAAGGAAAATAAGCTAACTGGCATTGTTATTGTGTTCCAGGACATCACTCAGTCTCAACAAATACAGTCAAAATTAAACCATCAGGCAACCCACGACCCGCTTACCGACTTGTTTAATCGCCGAGAGTTTGACATTCGCCTACAACAAATTGTTGATGACGTGCAAAGCCAGCCTAAATCTGGTGTCGAACA
The DNA here is from genome assembly GCF_030548245.1 of Psychrosphaera sp. 1_MG-2023. NCBI lineage: Bacteria > Pseudomonadati > Pseudomonadota > Gammaproteobacteria > Alteromonadales > Pseudoalteromonadaceae > Psychrosphaera > Psychrosphaera sp. 1_MG-2023. The sequence goes on along the minus strand of NZ_JAUORW010000031.1, from coordinate 21,134 downwards.
TAGTTTAATATTTATCGATTTAGATGAGTTTAAGTTTGTTAACGATATTTGCGGCCATGCCGCGGGTGATACGTTATTAAAAGAAGTCAGTAGCATTATGAATGAGACAATTCGTCATCAAGACACGCTAGCGCGTTTAGGTGGAGATGAATTTGCCATTATACTAAATGACTGCCCAATTGAGCGAAGCTTAGTCATTGCGGAAAAAATTAAACTAAATATATCCCAGTACAAATACAAACAAGATAAAAAAGAGTTTGGTGTCACCACGAGTATTGGTGTTGCAGAAATAAATGCACAAACCACTAATGTACAAGATGTGTTGATACAAGCAGATTCTGCGTGTTACACCTCTAAGAAGCGCGGTAAAAACCAAGTCTCTGTATTTAAAAAAACCGATGCTGAAATCGAACAAATTAGCGGCGACGCGCATTGGGCTGGTCGATTACAAGAAGCGGTTATTCAAGAAAATGGGTTTGAGCTCTTTTTCCAACTCATTACGCCGTCGACGAGTCATACAAAGGGGCAAAAACCACCTCTGCATTTTGAAATTCTAATCCGAATGAAAGAAGCTGACGGCTTAATAATACCGCCAAGTGCCTTTTTACCGGCGGCTGAACGTTATGGTTTAATTCATCGTATTGACTCTTGGGTCATTTGCCACACGTTTGCCTGGCTAAATAAGCAAAGAAAAACTCTGGCAGGCCATAAAATAAAATGCGCGATAAATTTGTCCGGCAAATCCATAGATAAAACCGAAATTATTGAAGAGATAGAAATTTATCAAAAGGAATTTAATATTAATCCAGCCGATATTTGCTTTGAAATAACTGAAACCGCCGCTATAGGAAGCATATCCAAGGCGTCTGCTTTCATTGAACGATTGCGTGCTGAAGGATTTAAATTTGCACTAGACGACTTTGGCGCGGGCTTATCTTCTTTTAACTATCTCAAAAACCTTCCCGTCAATTATCTAAAGATTGATGGCAGTTTTATCAGGAACGTAGACAACGACCCGCTCGATCAGGCTATGGTCAAGTCTATGGCAGACATTGGCAAGACCCTAGGCATTGAAACCGTCGCTGAATTTGTCACCTCAGAAGCCATCGCAGATTACCTAATAGATGTCGGTGTCGACTACTTACAAGGCTTCCATTTTCATAAACCAGAACCCTTAAACAATTTAGTGCATATTGTAAGACGAGATCAGATAGGAAAGTGACATGGATTTATCAACCACGTTAATGTAATTTCATCTAATGGTTAGAGGTTTAGTTTGTACTTTGCCTGAATTAACCTAAAGTTAGATTAAGTCATTAAAATGAATAAAAATAGCAATCCAACGCTTGGTAACACGATCCAAATATAGGTAATTGCCTAAAATTAAAAAGTCATTTAATTTCAATTAGAAATCAAACTAGAAAAAATAGCATAACAAACCAAATCAAAAACTTACGTTAATCTATAAAACTACGTCAAACTTTACGTTATTATATACAAGTTACACTCAGTGAAATTGGATATATTACTAAAATGAAATACAAATGCTTGCTCTAGATATTCGTACTCTGCTCGTTGTAACTGCGCTCACCTCGACGATTGCCTCAGGTGCATTATTTGCCTTGTGGCGAGCTCAGGTAAAGCAAAATGGATCTGGCTATTGGGCTGCTGGGATGTTTTGTGTTGCTCTAGGAAGCATATTCATATCTGGCCGTTATAAACTGCCGGATTTTATTTCTGTTGTTTTGGCCAACACGCTTTTTGTTGTTGGATTTGTGCTTTTTCTACGGGGGATTTGTATCTTTACCGAACGCCCATCCAAAATGTTGGTCAATTATTCTCTCACACCAATTGCTATGGCGCTCTTTTATTACTTTTATTATATAAGCCCTGATATAAATATAAGAATTGCTGTACTTTCAACAGCCTTTGGCATTACTTGTTTTACAATTGTTACCACTTTATTGAAGGAAAAAAACGCGCCTTGGCGTACAGCAGGATACGCTGTTGCGATAGTCTTTGGCATGTTTGGACTGTTCCACAGTTTGCGCGGTGCAATTGCATTAGCTTTACCCTTTAACACCTCTTTAATGCAAGACAGTATTTCCACAAGTATTGTATTTTTAGTCGGCATTTTTATGTTAGCCGGAATTACCATTACGTTAATTTTATTAGTTTATACCAGCTTAGAGTCCAAGTTTAAGATAGTATCACTTGCCGTCGACCAATCCGCTTCATCGATAATGATCACGGATAACAAAGGAATTATCGAATATGTTAACTCCGCATTTTCAAAAAATACTGGCTACTTAGAGAGTGAAATTACTGGTAAAAAGCCTAAGTTATTAGGCGCTGAAAACACGCTTTCTAAAGTGAACAAAGATATATGGAAAACAATTAAGACAGGAAATACATGGCGTGGTGAATTTCAAAATCGCAGAAAAAATGGCCAAGTTTATTGGGAACTCACCACGATAACGCCTGTAAAACAAAATAATGGACAAGTTAGCCACTACGTTGCTGTGCAAGAAGATATAACCGCATTAAAGGAAGCCGAAGCACGCATCCTTCATCTAGCTTACCATGATGTTCTAACGGGGTTGCCTTCTAGGCGACTTTCAATGGACCGATTATCAAGTGCACTCACTGTTGCTAAGCGTAATAAAACCAAAGTGGCAATGATGTTTGTCGACCTAGATGGATTCAAAGCGATTAATGATACCTTTGGCCATGATGCTGGCGACAAAGTTCTGAAAGAGACAGCTAGTCGACTGCAGGCCGTCGTAAGGGAGGTTGACACAGTTGGACGCGTTGGTGGTGACGAGTTTTGGGTTATTCTTACCAATGTCGATGACCAAAAAATCATATCAAATATTGCCGATAAAATTGTAAAATCGGTGTCTACCCCTTATCAATTTAATGATGCGTTAGCAAAAGTCACGGCCAGTATTGGTATATCGGTTTACCCTGACCACACTTTAGATGCTGAAGAACTTGTTAAACAAGCTGATCACACCATGTATAAAATAAAACAGCATGGAAAAAATGACTTTGAATTTGTTAAACAACTTGAGCCAGCTAGTTGATACCAATAATGCCAAGCGCTAAGCTTTAATTTCGATAAATTCGTTGGAAGCATCCAATCGCAACGGAATACCCATCAAGATTAAGCTTGTTCATCAATTGGCATCTATATGAATACCGTCGAGTTTAATGACTTTGTATTTTGATTCTGACAGCTGTATTTCTAGATTTTGCAAGCTGTAAGCTAAATCCTTATTGTCTGGCACGTCGATTCGAATAATCCGATTTTCCCAACCTTTCTCAGTGTTGGTCCAAAGTTTGCCTCGATAATAACCATTTTGATCACCAATGGTCAGCATCTCCGGTGTGCCATCTTGATCCAAGTCGATAGAAATACGATATTCAACGTTAGTCCACCCGTTAAAGTAATTATCTTTATTGTTGATATAAGCCAATAAATCTGGATTAAATGCGTCCTTATTTGGCCAATATACTATTTCGACTTCTGGCTCTGCCTCGCCGACTTTATTGCGGTTGTCTTTGCTTACCCTCTTTTTAATATAGCGATATTGTTTGTCTATTACGACGGCAATTTCGGGGTCGGATTGAGCGATTTCTGTTTTTAACTGCTGCATGGCTAAATAACCAGGTCGACCTAATGAACGACTAAAGTAACGAATGTCGAGGTCTTTTAATAGGACTTCACCGCTATAATATCTGGCCATTTGGCTATCGCTTGATATCGCTTTAAAGTTTAATAAAGGAGAGTTCACCAATAATACAAATGCAAGTACAACCAAACCCATTACAACGTTTACTTTGCTTTGAATAACCAACCAATTATCACGCAACCTAACAATACCAATGAAGTAACCGGCCACAAAACAACTAAGAATAAACCAAACGCTTAATGCCCATAGCCGATCCGGTGTCAATCCATATTGGTCAATTCGAACTATTATTCCGTAAACCGAAATGACCGAATAAACCGGTAAAATGGCCACACCAATCAAGATAAAACGGTGCACTATAAAATGGTACGGTTTGTTGTCGTTCCCTTTATGGTAAATGGCGTTAACAAAAAATAAACTCAGTGCAATAAGCCATAGTAATAAGAAACTGCCAGACTTTGTCTGCCATAAATTATCTAATCCAGTAAAAGGTAAGGTAATCAAAAAACCTAATGAAACAAAAATTAAAACCGGCAATAAAAACGTCATTAATGTTTGTAAAATGGTGGAAATATTGTCAGTAAGGTAACCGATTATACGAAAAATATAGATGGCAAATGCCGACGCGAGTGTAAGAACGGGCAGCCAAAACCACTCTTCCATTAGCAACTCGCTAAATAACTTAATACCGAGTAAATCAAACAGTGCCGCACCTAAATGCAAAATACCAAAAAATATAGACATGAAAATAAGGGTAAGGACAAAAATAATCGCATTACGCCACGACGCAGAAAATAAAGACTCGTAATTTACCCTTTGATTATTTACCAATAATTTCATATACATAATTGCTTTAAAGCAAGCTATCAGAATCGCAAATGTAAAAACAAACAAACTGCTACCTAATGAAGGAAAGGCACTATATTGATGACTGGTATACGCCCCTAACGCTGAGATAAATAGAGTAAAAGGCAGTAAATATTTAATAATGGCTTTGTAGTCGTGTTTACTTGCCGTTAATATAAACAAGCTTGGGAAACTGATAAAAAATGTCACAAGAGCGACAAGCCAGATTAAATCACTGCCTGGCCAAAAGCCCAAATCAACGCTTTTATATAAATAGGCCAGTGTAAGGCCCTGAAGCAAGGCAATAATAGCGATAGATATTCGAGATAGCTGAGCGCCGTAATAGGCAGTCTCTTCTTGTTTTAAATGGCTATTTCCCGCAATATCATGGCCAGAAAATGAAGAATGTTCTTTAGTCATATTAACAACTCCTTGTGTACTTTTAACTAAATTGGCTTTGTTTAAAAAGGGATTTTATGAGGAACTATGTTTACCACATTATATCGTTCATCGTAATTTGGGAAGGACTATAAGTGCACGACCTCTACACCAAAATTCGCAATAATGGCTTTTGCTCTTCAAGTAACAGATCAGACAAATAATATGCCTGTAAACTGGTCACAAAGGCTTGCGTGGCGTCTGCAAATATTCCTTTAAGTTTACAAGCAGGCGAAATACAACATGGCGGTTTATCACATTCCACGACGCGCATGGTATTTTCTAATAACAGTACCATATCACCAATATTAATTTGCTCTGGAGCTTGGTTTAAAAACATGCCCCCGCCTTTTCCCCTTTGTGTTTGAATAACTTTTGCTTTGCCTAATTGATGAACAATTTTATTCAAATTATTTCGAGAAATCCCGTACGTTTGACTAATTTCATCGATGCTCGCCTTATGTCCAGCGGGCAGCAAAGCCAGATAGATTAGAGTTCGTAAGCCATAATCTGTATATCGTGTAAGTTGCATTAGGATGACCTTGATTTATTTGCCCTATGATTGACACAATTAAATGATACATTTAATATGCACCTTTTAAAAGATACATATTATATGTACCTTAAATCAATTGGACTGCAACAATGAATATTTCTGATCTGAGTGTAGAACAAAACATCCCTGCGATTTGGCGACAAGCGTTTAGGCCGTTATTTTTAATCGGGACTTTATTTGCCATTGTTTCAATGGCGCTTTGGGCATTGTTTTTAAATGGAAATATTTCATTATCACCTTATGGCGGACCGCTTTTTTGGCATGCACATGAAATGTTGTTTGGGTTTGTCGCCGCCATTATCGTCGGCTTTTTACTTACAGCAGTGCAAAACTGGACGGGATTACGTGCAACACATGGAAAGCCGCTAGCAGCTCTTGTGACATTATGGCTTGCAGGTCGCATTTTGATCTTAACCAATATATCGCCCTTTCCATGGTTAACAGCTCTAGTCGACATTAGCTTTTTAGTAGTTTCAGCCGTCTTTATGGGCCAGTTAGTATTTAAAGTGAAGCAATACCGCAACATGATATTTTTACCGGTACTTCTGCTCTTGGTCATAGGAAATTCGCTCACTCACTTATCCGTATTAAACCAGAACCCAGCGTTTTACATTTGGGGAGCGCATAGTACCGTAATGACGATAACCTTAATCATCACAATTATTGCTGGCCGCGTATTACCTATGTTTACCGCTAATGGTACACAGACTGAAAAAGTACCTAATTTAGCCAATCTCGAAACCGCAGTAATTGGTTCTACGTTATTTTTGGCTTTATTGTATCTAACCAATTTATCCTCAACCTTACCAAACATGGTCACGGCACTTGTATTCGTTTTTGCGGCCTGTAGCCATGCAATTAGAGCAATGCGTTGGCGACCACAGGTAACTTTGGGTACGCCTCTTGTTTGGTCATTACACTTATCTTATTGGTTTATACCCGTTAGCTTTGGATTATTTGCCTTGCATAAAGCAGGCGTAAACATAACAGCGTCTACCGCTTTACACGGATTAACGGCAGGTGCGATTAGCTCTATAATATTAGCGATGGTAGCGAGAATTTCATTAGGTCATACCGGCAGAACATTAACGCCCCAATGGGTAATGAAGTATGCTTTTATGTTAATTATTTTTGCGGCAGTAAGCCGAATTTGTGCCCAGCATTTACAAGCTAACATTAGTATAAACATCTATCTCATTGCCGCAGGATGTTGGATCTTAGCTTATCTGTGTTATGTCATATTTTACTGGAAAATTTTAACTAGTCCTCGACCTGACGGCCGCCCAGGATAATGAAAGGATAACGTCCGGATAATGCTAGAATAGCGGTCATCAAAGAGAATATAAGCTGCAAATAGCTAAACAGCATGTTCTCAACACCGGATCTAGATGTGGCTAAATACCCTTCTAGTTACGGCTATACATTCTAAAATAGTTAATTATAAAACGAATGTTTTACTTTAGTTCTCAATCTTTTAATATGGAAATTCAACTATCATCAGGCTGCGTTTACCGTTTTCTATCATTATGAAAAATCACCTTTCAATAAGGTCCTACAGTACTAAACCTGTGCGTCATACTCACCAATTTAACCAATTGGTTTTGCCACTGCGTGGCGTGATTAGCATTGACGTAGGCCACTTTAATGGCAAAGTATCGCCTGGTGAGTGTGTTGTGGTTAAAGCTAACGAATCGCATTTATTTACCGCAAATTCTGAAGCCCGTTTTGTTGTCGCAGATATCGACCAACTACCAGACAATATTGCAGCGTCGCAAATTAAAGTATTCGCAATTAGTACACCACTTGTTAAATATTTAAGTTTTATTGAAAGCCAGCTTGAAAACAAAATTAACAATCAATTAGAGCAGACTATGTCTGATATGTTTTTCTTGTTACTCGCCCAACAAACTCTATTACCGAAATTAGATAACCGTATTAACAAAGCCATAGCTTTTATTACTAACAACATTGCAAGCCCCCTCACGATTACCTGTTTAGCGCAAACCGCTTATTTAAGTGAAACCCAATTTAAAAAGTTGTTCAAACAACAAACATCTATGACCGTAATGAACTATGTAACTAAAGTTCGAATGGAAAAAGCCCAGGCGTTATTAACTCACACCGACTACCCCATGCAAATTGTTGGTGAAATGGTAGGTTACAATGAACTGTCAGCATTTAGCCGAAAATTTTCTCAATACTTTGGTTTGTCCCCCACCAAGTTTAAAAAATAACGAAGTCGTAATTGCTAACCAATGCGTCCGAATGGTTAAAACAAATGGTTTATTCAGACTTATGATTTGTGCTGTATTTTTTTACTTTCATTACTTTTAGGTCATTACGTGAATAGACAACACACAAGCTTTACTGGAATTTTAGCCATTATTATCGCCAGCTTTTTGTGGGGCACAACGGGCACGGTCGCTAGCTATTCACCAGACACTAGTCCTTTAGCAATTGGCGCCTTTTCAATGGGTATTGGTGGCCTATTACTTGTCATTAATGCCCACAAAAACCTCTTAATTGACGCTAAGCTGATGTTTAATCAACCTATCGTATTACTTTTTGGTGCAGCCTGCGTGGCAATTTACCCGTTGGCTTTTTACACGTCGATGCGGCTGACTGGCGTTGCTATTGGTACCGTTGTTTCTATTGCAACTGCTCCGTTTTTTGCAGCTATCCTAGACCGTCTGATAAGTAAAAAACATATCACTAAACAATGGTTAATAAGCTTTATTGTCGGAGCCGTTGGCATCGCACTTTTAACCTTAGGCCGCGCAAAAAATGAGACTTTGCAGACAAGTGACTTTAGTCAATTGATAGGGATAATATTGGGTTGCATTGCCGGTCTAACTTACGCAGGCTATTCTTGGGCAGCTAGACGTTTAATTGAAACAGGTGCAAAGTCTCAATCGGCGATGTCGGGTCTATTTGGACTTGCCTCTTTAGTACTTTTACCTTCATTGTGGTTTACCGGAGATAACCTATTTGCCAGCGCAACCAATATTTCAGTTGCACTTTATATGGCTATTATTCCAATGTTTTTAGGATATGTATTATTTGGGTATGGATTAACCTTTATTGATGCGAGTAAAGCAACCTTGATTACTTTGATAGAACCTTTAGTCGCGACAATATTGGCCGTCAGTATTTTAGGCGAGCAGTTTAACGCCATCGGCTGGATAGGTGCGCTTTTAGTCACTTTGTGTTTATTAATGCAGACTCTTAAAACTAAAAAACACCAAACATTGAACGCTCAAAACCTGTATTCCTGACGCCAATAGTGAAAACAAAAAGGATAAGCGCTGACAGCCAGCAATATAATATCGGCGTCTGCCAGCGCTTGTCTTTACATTTGGGTATGGTTACCTTTTACGTTCTAAACGTGTTCGCTATTACTTTAATACCGTGACATGACCGCGGTGTTTTCCTTTTGTTTTAGCCGCCGTATTTGTGATCACACACTTCGTTTCTCTTTTTTCGAGCGTCACACACTTATAATAAACATCAAAAAATGAGTCTACTGGTTTAGTTTTACCGTCCCTACTGGAAAGCCAACTGCGAACAGCGACACTAGACGAATAGCTCATGCTTCCATCTTCCATGCCTCTGTGGGACGACGAACTCATCGATACTACTTTAGTTTCAACAGGTTTAACCCCTGAACCAGGCGTGACGACTCGACTAGAGACCTTCAGTTGGGGCGCCTCACTGGCTGTGTCATAAGTTACGTCAAAAAAGACGTCAAAAAAAGAATCGGCGATGACAGGACTGGCGAATACAATCGACAGACATAGAGTTGTGATTTTACATATAGATTTACGCATAGCGACACCTTTAAAGTAAGTTAACTCAAATTAAGTTTAGTTGCTTTTTAAAAGCTTGCATTGGCTTTGACAAATATCATTGTAAACCACCGATGTTTAGCAACTTAATCTAGGCAAAAGGCAACAACCTGCGAAGGTATTTTTGGATTTGATGTTTCTTTACGAGATATTATTACGTTTTTTCACTTGGTAATTGTTACATATAATACGACACCAAAATTTAACATAGAAAGTGATTAACAATAACTTCAGCGCTAAGTTCAGTTAATAAATCAGGACAAAAATATGAGTTCATCTTTATCTACCCGATCTAAATATTGGGCATTATTTTCACTGTCTCTAATGTACTTCTCATGTTTGACTCATGCCGAATTTATTGTCGATGGCCCTGGACATCAAGTCACCGACGGGAGAACAACGATATCATTAAATGGGCAATGGAAATTTGCCACGGATGTTAAAAATAATGGTGTGTCATTAGGATTTAAAAACGAAAAGTTTAATGACAAAAAATGGGACACAATTGACGTACCTGGCAGTTGGAGTTTATACGACAATTATGCCAATTATGTCGGTGACGCTTGGTATCGGCGCACTGTTAACAAACCGAGTTATACAGATGATGAACGTGTCTTATTAAGGTTTGAGGCCGCTTATTACGACACCGATGTGTGGTTTAATGGTCATTTCCTTGGTAATCATAAAGGCGGCTATACCCCGTTTGAGTTTGACGTTACTGAGTTATTGCAACAAACCAATACAATTGCGGTTAGGAATGATAATACCTATAGCGTTGGTGCTTGGTATTATTGGGGAGGTCTGACCCGAGATGTAAGTTTAATTGTCGATTCTGCGGTGAGAATTGTTCGTCAAAAGTTTGTTGCTGAGCCTGACTTAATTAGTGGGCAGGCACACATCAAGACCGAAGTAACAATTGAAAACATGTCAAAAACGGACCGCACCGTACAAATATCTGGTGACTTCTCTGATCTTAACGATAATAGAGCGACTGCGGTTCCGTTTACCACTCAATTTGACCAATCAAATTCAATAGACATACCCGCTGGCCAAACACGCTCCCTGAGCCTTTCCGCGACACTTAATGCCAGTCAATACAAACTTTGGCATTTTGATCACCCCAATTTATATCGCAGTAATGTACAAATTAGCCCCGGCAACTATAGAGTCTCTGATCGCGTAGGCATTCGTAAAATTGAACTGCGTGGGACTGACTTCGTATTAAATGGTGAAAAGGTAAGGTTGAACGGTTATAACCGAGTTTCTGATGACCGAGCACATGGTTCAGTAGAACCCCTGCATGTTATCCGTCGAGATATGGATCGAATGAAAGCGGCTGGGGCCAATTTATCTCGAATTATGCATTATGGGCAACACCCTGCACTGCTCGATTATGCCGATGAAAAAGGCATGCTGTTAACGGTCGAAGTTCCCGTTTGGGGAAAAAAAGCGGATCTGTCTATCGCAAGTAACGCGCAAGTCTACAAAGATATCGATGAATTATTGCAACGAGATTGGAATCACGCCTCGATATTTGCATGGTCGGTCGCCAACGAAATAAAAAGCAGCAATGACACCGGCAGAACGTTTGTTCGTACCATGATGGATTATATTCGCAATCAACATGACACAACTCGGTTTCTAACGTTTTCAACCAATAATGACGTTGTTCCCGCCGAAGCATCACAGTACACGGATTTTGTAAGCCGAAACAGTTATCAAAATTTCGAAAAAAAATCACTGCAAAGCCATAAGTCATTCCCAAACAAGCCCGTTTTCATCTCAGAATATAGCCCCGATGGATTTGTCTACCCTACCTCTAGAGAAAGGTTAAATCACACAACTGGCGCTGATGGTATTATTAAAAAATACCAAAAACAGCCCTGGGTTATGGGCACATCTGTGTGGGCATATAATGATTATCGTTCGACTTATAGAGGAACATCGACCAATGGTTTCAGAGGTTGGGGTTTACAAAATGCCTGGGGGGATTTAAAAAATGCATACTTCCAGATGCAAAAAGCAATGTCAGCCGTACAAGGGCTAACAGCGGTTTCAACCGATACAGGAACCCAAGTCACCTTTAATGCCAAATCCCTCGAAGAATTACCTGCATTCGCCTTAAAAGGCTACAAAATAGTGGTGCAAGGTATCGATAAAAAAGGCCAAGTGGTTGGTGGAAAAGTCGAAAATTTGCAAGACATAATCCCCGGAAGTGGTCAATATAATATAAATATTCAATGGCACAAAAATGGCCTAAACCTAGTTACAGAACGGGTTAGTCTATTAACTCCCACTGGCTACGAAGTAGATGTTACCCGCGTACCTGTTGCCAAACCTAGTACGCCATATGTGCGCCAGATCATCGCCTCAAGTAATTCGATTCGGGTAATATTTGACCATGTATCCGGAGCTAACCAATACGAATTGAGTTTAATAGATGGCAATTTGCTGGATGGGAAGCTAAAAGAAAGCACTGTTCACGTAACCACTAAACAAGAGACCTTTCTTGAAATATCAGGGTTAAAACCTAATCAGCCATATACGTTTAGATTAAAAGCAACAAATTCAGTTGGCGCTACACAGTCAAAGATCACGACTCATACCTTAGTAACCAAAACTGAAATGGCTCCAATCATCCAAGCCGCGATCCCTGTTTCAAACGATTTGATGGTTGGTTTTATTGGTGGCGAACTTCAGACATCTTGGGATATAGAAGTTGCCAGCGCTTCTGATGAACACATAATTAAACGTCAAAACACAACAGTGAAAGGCGCATCACGAGTACGAGGCTTACCTACAAATATCAAACAAAAAGTTCGTGTGCGTGGCGTTAGTGAGTCAGGCGATAAAACCGTTTGGTCCCAGTGGTTGTATTTTACCATCGCGGATAAAAACACCAAACCACAACCTCCTGAACTTAAAGGTGTACTTGCTGGTGAAAACGCCGTTGCGCTTGTAATATCGCCCCACCCTCAAGCTGAATATTACACAGTTAAACTCGAAGGCAATGACCATGAAGTTATTAAAAAACTGAAGTTTAGTGCTGTCGACCTTTTGCTAATTGATGGCCTTGTAGATACCAAAATCGACAAAATTTCCATCAGTGTGACAACACCAACCGGAACTTCCGATTTCGCACCGACTTCATGGGGTCCGACTTCATGGGGTCAGAGTCGCTGATAGTACTTCATGGAGTCAGAGTACTTCATGGGGTCAGAGTCGCTGATAGTAAAATTTTAAATCAGCGACGCTGTCCCCACTGGTTTAGGTTTAGGTTTAGGTTTAGGTTTAGGTTTAGGTTTAATTTTACGGATTTACAATTAACCTTTTGTTTATATAGGTAACTTAGCTATCAGGTGCTCTTAATGGAATATTGTAAACCTAAACATTGGCTCAAATACACTGCGGTTGTTTTGGCTTTCGGAACCGCTTTGAGCGGCTGTGCCCCACAAAAAAAGTACTTTAATGAGCCACAAAAACCCTATGATGGCAGCTGGGAGTCTTTACAAGAAATGCCTGTCCCTAAATGGTTTGATGATGGGAAAATAGGAATTTTCATTCATTGGGGGCCGTATAGTGTTGTAGGTGCCAAAAAAGGAGACAGAGGCTACGCTGAGCATTTTCCACGTCTAATGTATGACGAACCGGATTATTATTACCCGCTATTGGAACAACGTTTTGGTGCTCATCCTCCTGAGTTTGGTTACAAAGACATCATCGATCATTTTAAAGCCGAAAATTGGGATCCTGACCAATGGGCTTCATTGTTTAAAGATGTCGGCGCGACTTATGTTGTATTTACCGCAGAACATCATGACGGTTGGGCGAACTGGGATTCAGATTTAACACCGTGGAATGCAATGGATAAAGGGCCGAATCGTGACTTGGTTGGAGATTTAGGAAAAGCTTTAAGAAAACAAGGTTTAAAATAAGCACCATCAACGCATCGCGAACGCTTACCTAACCACTTTAATTTGCGAGAACCTGGGGGAAAGACAAAGTTTACTGTAAATGGTGTTAGACGATCTGATATAGCTGAAGAGATCAGGCTTAATCCTGAAGCGGCCTTATTATATGGACCAACATCTTACTCAAAAGAGTTTGTGGATGACTATGTTGCAAGGTGGAAAGAAATTCAGGCGAAATATGACCCTGACTTTTTATGGATGGATGATTATCCAATTTTAACCCGCGATGGTAATAAGTCTAATTTATCTCGTAATAACACGAATCCGCCGCCACCAGAGTTTCGACCAGAAGTTCAGTATTTTTATGATCAAGTGCGATTAATGATCACTGACTTTATGAACGAAGCTGCGGCAAAAGGTAAGCAGGTTTACCTCAATAATAAAGGGGGTAACCCGAATTTTCCAGCGGGCGTTGGCGCATACGAAAAAGACAATTTGAGACTAAAAAGCATAGGCCCAAAATGGCAAAGTTGTACTACTTTTGGCACTTCTTTTGGCTATCTTGCAGCTGAAGAAAGAGAAGATTACCCATTTAAGAAAAAATCAGATAAAGAAGTGATCCATGAAATGATAGAAATTATCAGTCGTAATGGTAACTTCTTAATTAATATTGGGCCAAAAGCTGACGGTACGATCCCTAGTTGGCAAGTTCAACGTTTAAAAAATATGGGCACTTGGTTAAAGATCAACGGTGAAGCAATTTATGGTAGCCGTTATTGGAAACATACAGAGCAGAAAAAAGACAAATTGTACTTTACCGTTAAAGGTAATGACCTATTTGCTATTGCTGCGGAGCAACCAAATCACCCATTCACCATAAAAGGTACAAAAGGTTGGGCTGATTCTACCGTCAAACGCGTATCATTATTGGGATCTTCGAAACAAATAAAATGGCATTTAAATGGAAAAGGGTTGGTTATTGAGCCACCAAAAGATTTTGGAGAAAGCGAACATGCGTGGGTATTTAAGATTGAAACTGTAAATAATCAATTTGTACGTTCATCGTTGGATAAAGGCGTTGAAAGTATAAAAGATAATGAGATTCATTCCAAAGATTCAACAGATTACAATTAAACAACAAATGAACATTGATACCAACATACCGCGAGGGGTCAGTAATTGGCCCCTGACGATTTAATTATATTTAATATAGGGCGTTTCACGGCCATTAGGGTCCTCACTTGTCAGCCGATGTCTATAGCGCAAGAAAATCAGCGACTCTGACCCCACTGGTCGAACTTTGAAAGGAAATGAACGAATGAAAACCATATTAATAATCATTGCTAGTTTACTGTCAATTGCACAAACAAGCGCACAAGACATACAACCGGGTAAAACGAACATCATTATTATTATGGCCGATGATTTAGGCTACGGTGACTTAGGCAGTTATAACGGAAAACAAAAAACACCGAACTTAGATCAGTTAGCCAAAGAAGGTATGCGTTTTACCGATTTTCATTCAAGCGGCACAGTTTGCAGTCCAACTCGTGCAGGGCTTATTACTGGCCGTTATCAACATAAATCGAGTGTAGATGGAGTAGTAAACGCAGATCCTAAACATCCATCACATAGTTTTGGTGTTGATCCTAAAAGCCAAATAACGTTTCCAAGTTTAGTTAAATCTCAAGGTTACAAAACTGCATTGATCGGTAAATGGCATATTGGCTATCAGCAACGCTATCACCCAATGAATTTTGGTTTTGACCGTTTTGTTGGTTTTTTATCTGGAAATATTGATTACATTTCACATTATGACCGCCAGGGTACATTTGATTGGTGGCACAACAATGAACAAGTTAAAGAAGAAGGATACTCCACTCATCTTATTACGAAACACGCAACCGACTTCATTAACGCCAATAAAGAAAAACCGTTTGTATTATACGTTGCTCACGAGGCTGTACATGATCCCATGCAAGGCCCGAATTCACGTATACAACGAGGGCCTAATAAACAAAAACAAGATAAGAACATTAAGGCCAGTGACGTTTATAAAGAAGTCCTAACAGAGTTAGATATCAGTGTTGGAAAAATTGTCGAAACAGTTAAACGTGCAGGTATTAGTCACAATACGTTAATTTTATTTACGTCAGATAATGGACCAATGTCGCTGTCTTCAGCCGGTGTATTACGCGGTAAAAAAGGGAGTTTATTTGAAGGTGGTCACAGAGTGCCTACAATAGCTTGGTGGCCAAATAAAATTGAACAAAACACAGTTAACAACCAGTTAGCTACAACGTTAGATATTATGCCAACTATCTTATCGTTATCGGGCGCTAGTGTGCCTAAAGATCATCAACTAGATGGGATTGATCTTATTCCTACCTTTCTTGGGCAACAAGAAACAAAACGTGAATTGTTTTGGCGCAACGGTGGTTTAACGGTTAAAGCGACGAGCTTATTAACTAAAGATAAAAGTAAAGCGATGCGATCTGGAAAATGGAAGTTAGTAGTAAGCCCTTATTATAAAAAGTCGCAATTATATGATTTATCTAAAGATATTTCTGAACAGCATAATGTCGCTAAGGACCACCCAAAAATTGTAAAAGAAATGACGGCCAAAGTTAAAGCGTGGGAAGATAAAATCATTCCGTATTTACCTTATAAAATCATCTCAAAATAAGACCAATGGGGTCAGAGTCGCTGATATTCTCCCCCTTGTCTGTCCCTAAATTTTTTAGACTTTCTATCACCTCCCTTGGGCATTGGCGATGCCCTTCTTCCCGTTAACTGTTCCACCTGTTCTTTAAATTTATCATTGCCCAATACCCATGCTTTATCCGTAGAGTCTCTAATTTCAGCCAGTGACTTTTCTGGGATCTCGGAATTAAAAAGGAAGCGATAACGCCCTTGCCTCTGTTCGCTATTGCTGCCCAAAGCCAAGTAAGTTCTATGCTCAATCAGCATCTGAATTTTTTTGCCAACGGCGTTGTGTTGGTAGCTTGACCATGGATAATCAGCAGGATGACCTACAATGCTGGCTCTTACGGGATTAAGCTCAATATACCGGCTAACTAATAAGAAGTAATTCTCGGAGTCAACTAAAGTCGACTTATAACGCCCTTCCCACAGCGTGCCTGTTCGTTTATGTACATGATTAAAGTAACGAACGTAATAGCGCCCCAAAGATTGCATTAATTGGCTAATGCCTTTCTCTGTTGTTGGTGTCACTAATAAGTGAACATGATTAGTCATCAATACAAATGCGTGGATCTGCACTTTGTATTCTTCTGCGTAGTATCTAAGTTTTTCTAAATAAGCGACATAATCACTGCGTGTAACAAAAGTAACTTGTCTATTATTTCCTCTTTGCACCACATGTTGCGGAACATTTGCTAAATTTAATCTTGGCATCCGTGCCATAAATAATAACCTTTAATAATAAGTACGAATGTTAAGCCTAGCCGCTATCCTTCAAAAATCAACGAAGCTATTCTGAGCACATAGGTCTGCTATTCGCATTTATTTGTTGTGAGCATCTTTAAGTCTCGGTCGTTGGCTTCTTCAATAATGTCTATGTCTTCTAAAAACATGATGTACCCTTCTTGATTATCAACCTGAATAAATACATCAACTTCAAGCTCATCGAAGCCAGAAAAGTCACCAAAACATTGTGACTGCGTTGATATACCAAATGAACCACGTGGTTTTATGCCATTAGCTTTGTATTTTCGAACCAACGCCAGCGTGTCGGACATAGTTTGTGCATCTTCATCCGATAGACTCAATATTGTTAAACGCTCATCATCCCCAATGTCGTCTAACAAAATTGGCGCAAAACCCTTTTTATTTTCAGGTAAAACACGAACATTCATTTTTAGTGCTATGTCCAGAGGACCAAACTCATCGAGTTGCGATTTAGAGATACCGCTCGCTTTTTCCATTCCCTTGCTTTGAACATCCATACTAATTTGCACTGCACCGCTTTGGATATTGATGGCTTCATTTGTGCGAATTGCGACCTTTAGCTCATGGGGTTTTATATCAAGAGGCGAAAATTGACTCATTTTATACATGGTGCTAATCGGCATGCTCATGCATCCGTTCAAAATAAATGTTACTGCTGCGGTAAAAATTAATGCTTTGATTTTCATAAACATCCTTGCTTTAAATGGGTTTCAATTGAGTAAAATGAATTTCAATAAAATAAAATGGTTGTCAATAAAGTAGTGTGTAGACTGACAGCGTAACCATAAGTTCGCCAGTGATGACATTAAATTTACGCAAGACGATAACGGTTGCTCATTAACTTTGCACTTTCGGCTACAATTTTTAGAGCGTCGACAACAAGCGGTTCTGGATAGCAAGAACAGAACGACTTAAATTCGTGGTCCTTATTGTCAGTAATATCAGAACGTATTGAATGTAAAAGAGTAATCGTTTAATCTAATTTTAAACAAAAATGGATGACATATTTTGACATACATACAACTCGCATATTTACATCTAGCCACTGTAGTACCGGCTTTCTTTCTCGGGACATACATTTTATTTATTCAAAAAGGAACGCCAAAACACAAAATGTTAGGAAAGCTTTATGTGAGTTTTATGCTTGCAACCGCATTTATTACTCTGTTTATGCCAGCCGTTGTCGGCCCTACAATTTTAAACCACTTCGGGTTTATTCACTTATTAAGTGTCCTCGTGTTCGTAACCGTTCCATTAGCTATTTTAGCAATTCGAAAAGGCGATGTGGGTGCTCATAAAAGACATATGCTTGGCATGTATGTGGGCGCGCTATTAATAGCTGGCAGCTTAGCTATGATGCCAGGACGGATGATGCACACTTGGTTATTTACGTAAAGTTACGGCCAGTTAGAATAACATCACTGATGTTCTATTCACGTTATGCTCGATTATTATTTGCTTAAAATACATAAACTAAAACCTCATTCCTCGAGGGTATATAGTTAGCCGCGCCCAGGCGATATTTAGCACGGCTAACACATTACTAAAGAGATTATTAATTTCAGCGTCTCTGACCCCATTGGTCAGTGTTTTTGTAGGTAATTATAATTCTCTTGTTAATGCTATTAGAGCCAAAGAGCGCTGGAAAACATTGAATACGTTATTTGATCTGGATCGATGCAAAATTGAAGTTGGCTAATGTGAGTTTACAACACTGTATGTATTTGCGATTAGCGGTTTGTCAGACCGCTAATCTATAAACGCTATTAGTATTTTAAATCATCAATCCAATCTATAGAGTCCAGATATTCAATAGCTTCTTGTGACAATGGATTATCGGTTAAGCGTACAAAAGAAAGATTTGTATTCGGATCTAAATCAATTTCATTAATAAAATTATTTTGAAGTTGTAGGTGCGTAATTTTTGGCACGTACCCTAAATCAATGCTAGAGATTTTGTTTTGAAATAAAACTAATTCTTCCAAGCTAGGAAGGTCCAAATATACTTGATCCAGCTCACTGCTATGAATTGTAAGATTTTTTAGCTTATTTAGACCTTCAAGCATAACTGATTTCAATTTTGTGTATTTTAAGGTAATTTCTTCTAGGTTTTGATTTGCCGTAAGATCTAAACTTTCAATTGAAACTACTAAATCAAAAAGAAAAGAGTCAGAGCCATATGTGCCTATTGATAAACTTTCCAATGACTGTATATCGCCAATGTCTAAAGTTTCTAGTACTGTGTCTCGAATCGTTAAATCCTTTAGTTCTGGCAGGTTATCAAGGGAAACTTCGTTAACTTTATGTGAATTTTCTATTTTAAAAGTCTCTAAATTAGAAGAATTTTGTATTGTAAGCCTGCGAAGTTGCTCCGAAGAAATTACTGATAGTCTTTCGACATACAGAATGTTATCGAAGTTTACTTCATGAGCATCTAGTGAATGAAGGGCGACTCCTTTCAAATTTGGAAAGTGGTTTAAGTCTTGTAAATTTGAGTAACCATAGCCCCCTTTACAAAGAACCTCTGTTAACTCTTCTACCTTAGTAAAGCTCTCAGCTTCTGCTCGTTCTTTAATACAAGACTCAACTGATTCACTTACAAAGATTATATCTGCGATTAGTCCATCTTCCTTCGATGATTCGCAACCTAAAAGACTTACAATAAACAAAATGATCAAAATTTGTTTCATATATTAATCCTTAATTTTAAATGCAGTTAGGCATCTTAAATCAATGACCAACCGCAATAAATAATCCATATTCTATTAGTTTGAATAATACTCAATATTTTCGTCAAGATAACCTAGCGCTTCATCGAGCCTAGAGCCTTTGAAAATTTCCTTTGTTTCGTCTTCCCAATGGGCTTCTTTATTTTTTGCAGCTTGGAAGCCCAAATGACCAAAGTCTAAGTATCTATACCACTGCGTCTGGTTAGTGAACTTATTTGTTACTTTATAGTCCCAACAGATACTTCTAATCATTCCGCAAGAAGTGCTGTAAGAGGATATATTTACTAAGCCATCGACATAAGAGTCCGTTTCAGCAATCCTGCTTTCTAAACTGGCCTTTAACCCAATTAAATCATTTGCTACATCTTCTTCAGTCATATAGCCTTTTGTAGCTGCCTCTTCTAGCTCTGAAACTTTGTAACCAACCGCTACAGCGTAGTGCCCTGTCAAGTGCCTATGTTCAGTAGAGCCATCAGGAAAAAACGCATCATGCGTAAGAAGTTGATTAATTGATTGCGATAAATTGTATAACATACCAGCAGGATCAGAAGAGTCGTCCGAATACGCCACATAACTATTGACGTTGTAACTTACCTCGTCTATTTCCCCAACTAGTGAAGTCATAGCATCATGTGCAGATTGATCTAAAACTGTTGTAGTTACATGATTTTTTATTTCTTGAACTTGTGCATCAGCTAATCCATAAAAATTAATATTAAAGTTGAACTCTGCATTAACTAATCCAATATTCCCCATGTTGACACCTGTAATATTCCCTCCCTTATATAACGTGGGGGCTACATTGTCTATTCGAGTATTATAAATATCAGCGAATACTGTAGTGGTCAAGTTAAATTGGCCACGGTTTTATAGTTTAGCCAGTATCTTTTCTCTGACTCATTTGGTGCCAAACCGCCATTATGCTGATGCGGCCTAACTTGACTGTAATAGCCAATAATATATTTCGTGATATCTATCTTGGCTTCATTAAAACTACGATAGCCTACCGTTGGAACCCATTCTGTCTTTA
This sequence comes from Psychrosphaera sp. 1_MG-2023, assembly GCF_030548245.1. Taxonomy (NCBI): domain Bacteria; kingdom Pseudomonadati; phylum Pseudomonadota; class Gammaproteobacteria; order Alteromonadales; family Pseudoalteromonadaceae; genus Psychrosphaera; species Psychrosphaera sp. 1_MG-2023. The sequence continues at coordinate 613 of NZ_JAUORW010000031.1, read as the reverse complement.
GACTTCTGAAAAATCGCTCCATCGGTGCGTTGTCCCAGCAATTTCCGCGTCGGCTCATGCTTTGTGTTATCTGGTAACGCCACAGCCTCTGTCTGAATTTACGGCTTGTGTAATGACTGCCTTGGTCACTGTGAAACATCACGTTTTCAGGTCTGCCACGTAGCTCGTAAGCCATTGTTAGTGCTTTGACTGTTAATTCGCTGTCAGGTGAGTGTGACATTGCCCACCCAACAGGTTTTCGAGCGAACAAATCAATCACGACCGCTAAATAAGCCCAACGATTTCCTGTCCATATGTACGTCACATCGCCGCACCAGACTTGATTAGGCGCAGTTACATCAAACTGACGACCAAGCAAATTAGGTATTGCCACATGCTCCTTTGAGCCTTTCTTATAAGCATGTTGTGGTATCTGACAACTCACTAAATTAAGCTTTTTCATTAACTTAGTAGCCCGGTATCGACTCAACGTTACGTCACTTTCATCTTGTGTAATGATTTCACTGATTGTTCTGGCACCTGCGGAGCCACCGCTTAACTCATGAGCATTCTCAACCTTCTTTAGTAATACTTGATGCTCGACTGACGGCGAATTATCTCGTTTCAGCCAATA